>LCKI01000005.1 GCA_001001345.1 Parcubacteria group bacterium GW2011_GWC1_45_14
ATTATGTGCCAGCCGAAATCGGATTCGACCAATTCCGCATACACCTCCCCGTCTTTCAAATTCTTTTCAAAAATAACCTCGTCGAATTCAACGACGAAAGTTCCTTTTTGGACGAAGTCCAGATCCCCCCCGTTTTCACGTGAGCCCGGGTCCTGACTGAACTCCTTGGCCAGCTCTTCAAAATTTTCGCCTTTCTTGGCGCGTTCCAAAACCTCCTGGGCTTTCGCCAAAGATTGCGCGTTCAGATTGTCGATCATCTTCTGTCCCTCGCTGTCAGGTCCGGCTTCCTCGCGGAACTCCAAAATCGGGGTATCCTTGATCCTTTTCTTGGCTTCTTCTATATCTTTGATCCCCGGAAGTTCCACCACGATCCTGTTCTCGTCTCCGCTTTTAGCGGTCTGCACCAAAGGCTCTCCGACTCCGAAAGCGTTGACGCGCCTTTCGATGACATCCTGAGCGGCCTGAAGAGCTTCATCCACCGTACCGGCATCCAAACCGGAAATATCAGCCTTATATTCCAAATGTATCCCTCCTTGAAGGTCCAACCCCAAGTTTATCCGAAGACCGTTTAAGGCTTCGTAAACCGGAGGGATAAATTTCACCGCCTTGGGATAGGAAATCATTCCGGCCAACATGGCCAAGATGACAACCCCTGCAAATCTGATCCTTGTTTTTTTTATCTTGTTCATAATGCCCATTATAATGCAAAAAAAATCCGAGGGCAAGCCTCAAAATAACCATTCTCATTTGAGGTCTCCCCTGGATTGAGATTCTTGATTTATTAAAAAAGAAAGACGCATCAGATCAAAAGCTTGCTTACATGCTCAAGTCCTTTCTCCACCTCAGGCCAAGAAGTTTTCAAATTAGCCCTCACCTGCTCAAGATCTTCGTTTTCGGATAAAAAACCATACCTCTTCTTATCCTCAATAAGGTCGTCGATGATCGCTTCATAATCAGCCAGGGTCTGGACTTTTTCTTCCCTGGCCCTATGTTTTATTTCCTCGAGAAGTTGGCTTGTTGAAAATTCTCCGCCTTGATATGTCATATGTTTGTATTAATTGTCTTGTCCCGACCGACATCGTTACAATTAATACATTTTCCATATGCCTATCTTTCTTGCTGACGGACGCTCTTTTCCAAAAAGGAACGCGCTTTCTTGAGGGTTCTTTTCGATCCCTCGTTCCCAAGCATCGAGATGGCTTTTTCAAATCCCGCCCAAACATACCCTTTGTTTTCGAAATCCAAAACCACTTCCGCTTTTTTCGTTTTAGCCAGATAATACACCGCTCTCTTGAATATGTTTACGCCTTTTCCCTTTTCCATCCTCTCTTTGTATTCGTTTCCCTTGGCCGTATAAAAAAACCTGTTAGTGGTCCTGAATCCTTCTTTTATTTCGACTTGGGTAATCCCGGTTTCTTCCCTGATTTCGCGCGCCAATGTTTCCTTTTCCGTCTCTCCCTCGTCGACATGTCCTTTGGGGAAATCCCATTGCCCGGAGCGGTATTTCAAAAGAAGGAATTTTTTCTCCCCTCCTTCTTCGCGAAAAATCACAGCCCCGACGGATTTTTCAAATGAAACTTTTCCGATTTTCATAATACTTTTACTTTATCTTTTTTCATTTTAACACCATAAACAATTTGAGGAAAATTAAAATACCTATAGCAATAGGTATTTTAACATACGCGTCAGGATAAATTCCTATTTACCATGACATTGTTTATATTTCTTTCCGGACCCGCAAGGGCATGGGTCGTTGCGGCCGACTTTCTGATCGTTGATGATCGGTTTTTGCGCCGTTCGTTTTTCAGAAGCGCCTTTGTCCGCCGAAGCTTCAGCGGAGGCGGAGAATTGCTCGATGTATTCCCCTCCGCTATACCGCACATTCTCCGGAATCTGCTGTACTGGTTGTTGCTGCGGCTGAGCCGAAACCATGGAAACCTTGAAGATGGTCCTGACTATAGTGGTGCGGATGTTTTCCATCAGGTGCGAGAACAGGTTGAAAGCTTCCCTTTTATATTCGATGAGCGGATCTCTCTGGCCGTAACCGCGAAGCCCGATCCCCTGGCGAAGATAATCGATTTCGTCCAGATGGTTCATCCAAAGCGTGTCGATCGTCTGCAATATGATCGCCTTTTCGACATTCCTCATTGCGTCCTGCCCTATTTCCTGTTCTTTTTGCCCATAATAATGTTTCGCCCTGTCCACGATGAAATCAGTGATGGCCGTTTTCTTATCCACCTCAGTCTTCGACTTGTCATTCTGGATCTTTTTGAGTTCCGTTTCGTTTTCTTTCGTGAAAGGGAAAATGTCAGCGACATCCGTCCCGATTTTCTCGATGTCCCAAAGAAAATCCTCGTCCGTACAATATGCCGAAACGACCTGTTCGATCTCCTCCTTTACATATTCCATCATGTCATTCTTGGCGTCCTTCATTTCCAAGATTTCTTTCCTTTTTTTATATATGACTTCCCTTTGCTTGTTCATGATGTCGTCATACTCCAAGACATGTTTTCGAATATCAAAGTTATATCCTTCGATTTTCGATTGGGCGTTTTCAATTGTCTTGGAAATGATGGCGTTCTGAATAGGCTGGTCCTCAGGAAGTCCGAGTCTGTCCATCATGCCTTTGAGCTTGTCCCCTCCGAACCGCCTCATCAATTCGTCTTCCAAGGAAACATAGAATTGCGAAGCGCCTGGATCCCCTTGGCGACCTGCGCGTCCGCGAAGCTGGTTGTCGATACGCCTCGCCTCATGGCGCTCCGTACCGATAATGAAAAGTCCGCCGACTTCCCTCACTCCCTCGCCCAATTTGATGTCCGTTCCGCGACCTGCCATGTTTGTGGCGATAGTCACCGCCCCTTTCTGTCCGGCTTTCGAGATTATGGTAGCTTCCTTTTCATGATGCTTGGCGTTAAGCACTTCGTGTTCGACTCCTTCCCGAGAGAGAAGGACGCTGAGATATTCCGATTTCTCAATAGCGATCGTACCGACCAAAACGGGCTGGCCGACCTTATTGATTTCCTTGATCTCCTTGACGATGGCATCAAACTTTCCCTTCTCTGTCTTATAGATAACATCCGCCAAGTCCTTTCTGATCAGAGTTTTGTTAGTGGGAATTTCAGTCACGTCCAATTTGTATACACGGAAAAACTCCTCCGCACTCGTCGAAGCGGTTCCCGTCATTCCGGAAAGCTTCTTATACATCCTGAAATAGTTCTGGAAGGTGATAGTGGCCAGAGTCCTGGATTCCTTCTGCACCTCCACTCCCTCCTTGGCCTCGATCGCCTGGTGCAATCCGTCGCTATACCTTCTTCCCTCCATCAACCTTCCAGTGAAATCGTCCACGATGATAACCTGCCCATCCTTCACGACGTAGTCGCGATCCAATTTGAAAATCGCATGCGCTTTCAGCGATTGCTCCAAGTGATGCACGTAACTTATTTTTCCAACCTCATAAATATTTCCGATTCCCAACATTTCTTCCACCTTGGAAATTCCCTGTTCTGTCAGGGTCGCGGCCTTCATCTTCTCATCCACCTCATAATCCGTTCCTTCCTTGAGGCGCGGCACGATATGGGCGAACTGCTGATAGAGCTTGGTAGATTCGCTGTCCGGAGCGGAAATGATAAGCGGGGTCCTAGCCTCATCGATCAAAATAGAGTCGACCTCGTCGACGATCGCATAGTTCAATTCCTTCTGTGCCATTTGGGAAATATCCTGAACCATATTATCGCGAAGATAATCGAAACCAAATTCATTATTTGTTCCATAGGTGATATCCGCGGCGTAAGCATCCCTTCGGGAAACGGACGAAAGATTTTCCATCTCCACACTGACTTCGTTGGTGTCGATGATTTTCGGTTCATATGAAAAAGACGCCTGATTGACGATGCAGGAGGTTTTGAGTCCCAGAAAATTATAAACGGAACCCATCCAGTTGCAATCGCGTTTTGCCAAATAATCATTGACCGTGACGACATGGACCCCTTTTCCGGAAAGAGCGTTCAGGTATATCGGAAGAGTCGACGTCAAAGTCTTTCCTTCGCCCGTCTTCATTTCCGCGATTTTTCCCTGATGCAAAATTATTCCTCCCAGGAGCTGAACATCATAGTGTCTCTCTCCCATCACCCTCTTGGCGGCCTCACGCACCACCGCGAAAGCTTCCGGCAAAAGTGCGTCCAGAGTCTCCCCTTTGGAAATCCTATCCCTGAATTCCTGTGTCTTGGCTTTTAACTCCTCATCGGAAAGCTTGACCACCCCCGCTTCGAGAGAGTTTATTTTTTCCACGATCGGCCGGAGTTTATTGATTTCCCTTTCGTTTGAACCGAAGATCTTGCTGAAAATACCCATAAATTTCTAAATATTCAACTTCCTTGTCATTCCCGCGGAAGCGGGTCTCGATGCCCTTTGAGGGTAAATCCAGGGCCCTGGATTCCGGGTCAAGCCCGGAATGACAAAAATAAGAATTAATCCTTTTAATACGCCAAATAAGGCTTTTACATTCAAATCATACCACTAATACAGTTTACAAACAAAAACCCCCTCCGTCAAAGAGGGGATAATAGAAAAATAATCTAGGTTTATTTACCTAGAAATTTAAAAGACTTCAAAATTGTATTTCCCGTCTCAATATCAGCATTTCTTATAGTTATATCATAAGATGTGTTTCCTTTCAGCACTTTGTAATGAGTAACGTCATTATATGTAAAATGATATGCTTTTTCTCCGGCAATAACAAATTCTTCATACTTTCTCCCGGAATCTTTTTGTTCTTTTATCCATTTATCAATTGTATCATTAGTGTTCAATTCTAGATCTGTAACATCCACCGCAAAGGTATAATAATAAAGTTTCTGTCCTTCTGGAGCTTTAACAAAAAGCATCGGTTCATCCCTGTCCGGTTCTCCTAAAAACACGCTCATATTTTCAGGATAATAAAACTCTACTCCATATTTCTCATTCTTATAATACTTTCGTGCTTCCACTCCAACACATGCCGCGAATTCGCAATTGGGACCCCCTCTTTCCACATAAGACCCGTCCGGGCAAAGCTTCGCTTCCATCGTGCACGCGACCTGTTCATCCGGTTTTTGTTGCTGGATTTCTGAGGGCTGGTTGCCAGTGACCGATGACTGTTTCTTATTCGCGAACATATACCCGAACACTCCCGCGTTGACCGCTACGATGACGACGATGAGCGCGATAACCGCCACGTTACCTTTTTTGTTTTTCATTTTTTTCATCTTTCTTTTTAAGAAAGAATTTTTTGATTAAATTATTTTTTATTACATTGAAATTATACCACGAAAGAAAGTTGAAGTTATCCACACGCTATCTATATGCTGATTTACGCATATGCATAAATCAGCATATGCAAAAATCTTTCAATTCAGAACATAAGGTTTTTCTAAAAACAAAAAAGCGGAAATCCGCCTTTTTGTGCATTCGTATATTCGTAATTTATTCGTAATTCGTAGAGAAATCCTAAAACCTGGCGTTTTCGTCGATGACGACTTTTTTCTTAAGGGATCTGGCTCCGCGCTCGCGAAGCGTTCTGAATTTCTCCTTGGCGTCCACGGCTTGGGCCTGAAGCTGATCGACAGTCAAATCAATGGATCCCTCGATGCTTTCCGTGGTTTCTTCGCCCCGGAAAAGATCCCTGGGAGTCTTGATCATGACCTCGACTCTGAATTTCCCTTTCTTGTCCATCTCGACTTCCACTTCAGTCTGGATCACTTTCCCAACAAACTTATCCAAAGTCTCAAGTCTTTTCAAAATATAATCTTTGGTCTCATCGTCAATTCCCACACCCTTCGTCATGAATCTGACATTGTTGATGACTCCCGTGAGCATAACCATAGCTTTGTGTATTAAATTATTATTTTCTTATTCTAACATATTCCGCGACCTATTTCATCCGTACTGACTTTTCAGAATCCCACATATTGCACTTCTTCCACCAGTTGGACTCCCAAATTGTCGCGCACCTGCTGTTTGAGATAACTCACCAAAATAATGACATCCTCAGCTTTCGCTCCCCCGCCATTGACCAGGAAATTCGCGTGCTTCTCACTGACCATCGCGCCTCCGATTTTTTTCCCGCGCAGCCCCAATTGGTCGATGAGCCACCCTGCCGCGACTTTTCCTCCCCGGCTCGGCGCCCCGATATCCTGTTCGAATTTCTTCACCAACTCCGGATCCTCGACGACGGGATTCTGAAAGAATGATCCGGCACTGGGCATATCCTGCGGCTGTTTAGTCACCCTTTTATCCACGATATCATCCATTTCCACGAAGCTCTTCTCACGATTCCCCTCCTTAAATCTCATCTTGGCCGAAAGCACAATCAAGTTGCCGCTCTTTTTGAAAAAGCTGCTCCTATATCCGAATTCGCATCCTTCCTTGGAAAATTCCTCGATCACATTGTCTTCCATCCGCAACGCCCTCACGCTCTCGATGTTTGCGGACATGTCCCCCCAAAAAGCTCCGGCGTTTCCGCGCACCGCCCCTCCGAAAGTTCCCGGGATCCCGGCCGCCCATTCGAAACCGGAAAGATTATTCTGGGCAACGTCCTTAACGACGTCGAAAAGCACGGCCCCCGCTCCACATTCCAGAATTTCGCCTTCTATCTCCCATTGCTTGTTTTCCAATTTGATTACCAGACCGTCGAATCCCTTGTCGCTCACCAAGATATTACTTCCTCCTCCCAGCACGAAAATTGCCAATCCGTTTTCCTTGGCGTATTCCACGGCCGCTACAAGTTCGTCTTCATTTTTCGCACAAACGAAAAACTTTGCAGGTCCACCGACCTTGAAAGTGGTATATTCCGCTAAAGGCACGTTTTTTTGTATTTTTATCATAAAAAGTTTCCGGTATTGTTTTATAGTATTACACCCTTATGAGATATTTTATTGTCTAAGAAAACAGGGGAAATAAAAACTGATTTTTTATTTCCGAATTAAGTGACAACAATGAATCGCTTAGGCCGGTTCCTTTTATTTTTTCAACAACTTTTTGCCGATTTCCCAGACATTCCCGGCTCCGATCAGCACTACTACGTCTTCCTTGCCGATTTCTCCAGCCAGATATTCGGCAGCCTCATCGATAGTCGGGATATGGTCGGCTTTTCCGGGAACATACCTGTTCATCAACTCAACCACGTCTTTCGAGGAAACTCCCCCTTCCTTTTCCCGGGCGCTGGCATAGATGTCCAATATGATCGCCTTATCGGCATCTTCGAAACTCTGCGCAAATTCATGAAGAAGAGCCTTGGTCCGCGAATATGTGTGCGGGTGGAATACGGCCCAGATATTCTTATCCGGATATTTCTCACGAGCCCCGGCCAAAGTGACTTTTATCTCGTCCGGGTGATGTCCATAATCGTCTATCAAAATCGCTCCTTTATACTTACCCAAAAATTCGAATCTTCTGGAGGTCCCGTGGAAAGCGGCGAACGCCTCGCGCACCTTGTCCAAATCCGCTCCGACGCGATGGCAAACCGCGATGGCGGCCGTGGCGTTGAGCGCGTTATGCCTGCCGGAAAGTTTCAATTGGAATTTGCCTAGCGAAGTCTCTCCGAAGCGCACTTCGAAAGATTGCGATATTTCTTCGGATATCTTTTCCTTATCGTCATGGATGGCCGATCGGTAATCCACCAACCTGTAATCATTATCTTCCCCGAAACCATAGGTCACAACAGTGCAATCGGCGCTCTTGGAAACCTCGATCGTGTCGGCGCTGTCTCCCCAAATAGCCAGAAATCCGCGCTTAGGAATTCTGGAAACGAACCTGCGGAAAACCTCGCGATAAGATTCGGCGTCCGGGAAAAAATCAGGATGGTCCCAATCGACGCTCGTCAAAACCACCGCCCATGGATCATAGAATCTGAGCTTGTTCTGATATTCATCAGCTTCAGCCACGAAATAATCCCCTTTGCCCGAAAGGACTCCGCTTTTCCAATCGATCACCTGGCTTCCTACCAGCGCGTTCGGATCCTTTCCGGCGGCCCGAAGAGCCTCGCCCAAAAGAGCCGTCGTGGTCGTCTTGCCGTGCGTCCCACAAACCGCGATTCCCAGTTTTTCCCTAAAGAGAAGTCCCAGAAGCTCCGGGTAACTGATAAGCGCCCCGCCCCTTTTCTCGACCTCTGCGACTTCCACGTTGTTTTCCTTGGTGTAGGCGGTCGAATGCACGAAAAGATCCACGTAGTTCTGAACGTGTTTTTCGGAAAAATCCTCGAAGAAAGAAATGTGATTCCTTTCCAGCACTTCGTCCGTAAAAAACTTTTCCGCGGTATCTGACCCGGAAACCTTGATTCCGCGCCCTTTCAAAATCTCAGCCATAGCAGCCATGCCGGTGCCTTTGATGCCGATGAAATAGGCTTCTTTGATCTTGGAGAAATCCATACTTTTCATGGGTTTGTTTTTAGATTTCACTATATCATTTCAATGACCCCGTTGGCAATAACCTCGTCCGCGTTCGGGTGGTAGAAGGTCTTCATCTTCTCCGCCATAGAATTCGCAAGTTCTTTGTCGTCCAAAATCTTTTCAATTTTCTGAAGCAGAATATGCTCACCCAGATTGCTTTCCTCCAAAACCAAAGCTCCCCCGACCTGCGAAATGTCATGGGCGTTCATCCTCTGATGGTCATTAGCCGCCGTTCCCAGCGGAATAAGAATAGCGGGCTTGCCGTTCGCAGCTATTTCGGAAATGAAATTCGCTCCGGCCCTGCTCACAACCAAATCGCAGACAGCGAAAGCGTTTCGAAGTGTTTCGGTATCCAAAAACGGAATAGCCACATAACCTTCCCTTCCCGCTTTGATTCCATATTCAGCGGCTTCATGTACCACCCTTTCATAATTGTCAGCACCTGTCTGATGTATGACCTGCGCCCTTTGCAAAAGCCTAGGCAAAACCCTCACGATCGCCCCGTTTATGATTTGCGACCCTTGGCTTCCGCCCAGCACCAAGACGGTCGGCTTGGACTGCGTAAGAAAAAATTGCGCCCTGCCGGCTGCGGGATCTCCCCCGATGATATCCTCTCTCACCGGAGTGCCGATTACCGCGGTCTTTTTTTCAGGAAAATACTTTTTCGCGGAAGGATATGATACGGCTATCCTTTTGGCGAATTTAGCTGAAATTTCATTGGCCAGGCCGGCAATCGCATCCGATTCATGGATAAGAACCGGGATCCGATATATCCAGGCGGCGATCACTATGGGCACGGAAGCGAACCCTCCCTTGGAAAAAACCGCATCCGGCATAAACCTGAGCAAAATCCAAAGCGACTGGACTATTCCGACGGGAATCCTGAAAGCGTCCGTGACGTTCTTAAGTGAAAAATATCTGCGCAGTTTTCCGCTTTTCACGTTTTTAACGGGGATACCCTCTTTCTCCATAGCTTCCCTTTCCATGGGCGCTCCTGATCCGATATAAAGAAATTCCGCTTCAGGTCCGAGTTTTTCTTTCAATTTCTTGGCCACTGCGATCAAAGGAAAAAGATGTCCTCCTGTGCCTCCTCCAGTCAATATGATTCTCATTGTGATAATTCAAAAATCAAAAATCAAAAATCAAAATTTTGGAGTTCTCCGCCAGCGGGCGGATCACGATTTCTTATGAAATATCGCGAAGCGATTCCTTAATTTTTCATTTTGAGATTTAAATTTTGCATTTAAGTTATTTTAGACTGCTTGGATATGTTCATCAAAACCCCTATAGCGAAAAGTAAAAACACCAGGGAAGTTCCTCCATAACTTACAAACGGCAAGGGGATTCCTGTCAAAGGGATGAGTGCCGTGTTTGCGGCGATGTTCACGAAAGCCTGGAGGATTATCCACATCGTAATCCCCACCGCGACCAGTCTGCCGAATTCATCCGGAGCGTTCTTGGCTATCTTGAACCCGCGGTAAGCCAAAGTCATGAAAAGTGAAATCAGAAGAACCGCACCTACCAATCCCAGCTCCTCCCCTATTATAGCAAAAATAGAGTCTCCGACTGGTTCCGGAAGATAATTGAATTTCTGGCGGCTGTGCCCCAATCCCAATCCAAAGAACCCTCCAGATCCGACTGCTAAGAGGGCTTGGTTGATCTGGTACCCGATTCCCTGCGGATCCGCCCCCTTGTCCATGAAGGCCAAAATCCTATCGAAGCGGTATGGTTCCAGCTTGACCGCCAAGAAAACCAACGCCGCGCCAAGCGAACCGAGAGCGAAAATATGGGAAATTTTGGCTCCAGAAACGAAATATACCGAAACAGCTATCATCACCAAAACTCCCAATGTTCCCATGTCGGGCTGTTTTAATATCAAAAAACTGGCCAAGCCGAGAATCCCCAAAAAGGGCACGAAGCCTTCATAAAAATCTTTGATGCGATGGGTTCCCTTGCTTTCCAACCATGCCGCCAAATACATTATCAGGGTGAATTTAGCCATCTCGGAAGGCTGGAAAGAGATCGGCCCCAAATTTATCCACCTGGTGGCCCCGTAAACCTTGATACCGATTCCCGGCACGAAAACCAAAAGCAGAAATATGATCGAAATCAGAAAAAGAGGAAAAGAAATTTTCTTCCAATAATGATAGTCTATCCTTTGCACGAAATATAAAACCAGGAGGCCCGGGATTACGCCGAACAAAAATTGGCGCTTAAAAAAATAATAAGCGTCACCGAACCTCGTCTCGGAATAGATGATGCCTGCAGAGGAAATCATAATCAAACCGAAAACTATCAGCGCCAAAACTGAAAACAACAGGGGCTTGTCTATATCGCTCTTTAGCATGCTTGCTTTCCTCATTTATCGTTTGCCAGTCTTAATGTTTTTTTGATTTTTCTTTCCTCCACTTCTCGATCTCCGCATGATTTCCGCTGAGCAGAACTTTGGGCACTTCCCACCCTTGGAAATCTTCGGGCTTGGTATACTGCGGATATTCCAGATATCCTTCCTCGCTATGCGATTCGACGGTCGCGCTGTCGACATTCCCCAGGACTCCGGGAATAAGCCTTGCTACCGAATCGACCACGATCATCGCCGGAATTTCCCCTCCGGTCAAAACGTAATCTCCGATGGAAAGTTCCTCATCGACGATATTTTCCGCCACACGCTCATCCACTCCCTCATATCTCCCGCAGACCATGATCAATCTGTCATACTCCGAAAGTCTTTTGGCGTCGGCCTGGGTGAACCTCTTTCCCTTGGCGGAAAAAAGAATCGTCCTGGTTTTACCGCTGTCATTCCGGACTTGATCCGGAATCTCTTTTCCTGCTAGTTGAGATCCTGAATCAAGTTCAGGATGACATTCTTCCTTGATATCCCACACAGCACGCCATATCGGTTCCACTTGCATCACCATGCCAGCCCCTCCCCCATACGGCGTGTCGTCGACGTTCCTGTGTTTGTTTGTGGAATAATCGCGCAGGTTATGCGTCTGAATTTCGATAAAGCCGCCCTCCTTAGCGCGCTTGATTATCGACTCATTGAAATATGAATCGAAAATATCAGGGAAAATCGTGATTATGTCGAATTTTTTCATAAAAAATAATATGCTAATTTTGCGAATAACCGCAAATCCACTAATTGCGAATAATTCCTTAATATAAAGCTATTCTACCATACGAAATGGAATAAAAAAAGCTGTCTTCAGTCACTAGGTTTGGCGTCTTCCAAAACACTGAACCGAACTTTTACTACCATTATTGGTAGAATAGTAGTAAAAGTTCGGTTTACCTTAAGGAAAGGAATAGAAAAAGCCGCCGGAAACATATCCCGGCGGCGACTGACTGAACAATTTCAAGTACTTAAAACTGAAAAGTGCCGATCCTATTCTTCCTCGAGTCCATAGAAATCTTGGACTTCGACGGAAAACGCTTCTGCTGATGAAACTTGGCCCAGATATTCGCGAGCTGATTCCTTGAACCGGTCAATCTCCTCCGCATTCAGGAATTCAATGAAACTTTCATGCATCTTGTCGAGCGCTTCCTTTGAAACGGAAGAGAAGGAAACGGAATGGCAGACAAAAAATCCTTCGCTGACGGAAGCTATAGTTGTAATATCCTTCTCTTCGATCCTAATTTCAATTATCCTGCCGTCCATCACGGCAAAAAAACGATCGGCCCAGATTTCGACATCGGTTACGCCCAAGATTTCCCCATGACCGCTCCAAAGGCTTTTGATGAATTCCGCGCTTGCGACATGCAAAAGGACCGCCCTCACGTCTTCCGTGACTTCCGATACCCGTGGAAACTGCTCCGCCATCGAACGCACATCATATACGCGTTCAAACCTCTCTCTTTTACTCGCCAATCCCAATTCTTCGAAAAAATCCATCTCGTTTGACATCCCATCCTCCCTTGAAAGAATTTCTTTGAATAACCCGGCGTTAATTATTCCCGCATTTTTATAGTCCTTATTTTTATTCAAATGTTAAAGATCTGTTTTGTGGTTTTTTATTCTAACAGTAAAACGCGAAAAACACAAAAACCGCCTTGTGGCGGTTTTTGCTATAGAAAGTTTTGAGAAATCTTATATGTTCAGATCTCCAACGACATCATCAATGCTTCTTTCAGTCGGTTTGTCTTCCTTTCTTCCTCTGAGTGAACCTTCCGGTTCGTTGATCTTGAGGTTTACGCGGGCGTTGTTCCTTGCTCCGATAACTCGAAGGACGGTCCTGAGCGCCTTAGCTGTCTGACCTTCTCGGCCAATAACCATTCCCATGTCGGCTGGATTTACATCCAATGTGATGAGAACTCCCATTTCATCGATTTTCCTCTCTACCTTGACGTCTTCAGGGTGGTCAACGAGAGCCTTTACGGTGTACTCGAGGAACTCCTGGTCTGTCGGTCTTACATCTGTCATCTTAGTGTTTCTCTTAATGATTATTAGCTAGGAGGCTTGTTTAGGGGATTTTTCGCAAATCAGCCCACTCGTATCTCCTACTCTTAATTATAGTCCTATTTTATGTTTTTGTCAATCGGGTGTCAATTCCTCCTTTTTTGTATCAAAGCCCTGATGGTTTTTAGCGAAATGACGAAATCGAGCTTGAGCGACCAATTCTCGATATAGAAGACGTCAAGCTTGTATTCGTCCTCGAAATCCAAATCGGACCTTCCACTGACCTGCGCCATACCGCTGATGCCGGGCTTGATGGTCAGGAGCCTTCGATGGTATTCGTTATATTTCTCCACTTCCCTTTCCTGGTGCGGCCTGGGACCTATCAGGCTCATCTCACCTTTCCAAACATTGAAAAGCTGAGGCAGTTCGTCGAGAGAATACCTTTCAATGAAAGCACCGACCCTGGTTTTCCTCGGATCGTTCTTGATCTTATACAAAGGACCTTTTCTGATGGAAAGTTCTTCGATCAGTTTTTTTTCATATTCCAATGCCCTTTTCCCTTCTCTAGTGTTCGGATCGGTGCAGAATTCCCATTTCATATAACGGAATTTGTAGACATAGAATTTCCTGCCGTTGCTGCCGATCCTTTCATTCCTATATATGATCGGTCCTCCCGGCTTCCTTTCAGAAAAAGATTCCCACTTAACCAAAAGCGCGATAAGAAGCATCAAGGGAGAAAAAACGATGATCAGGGCGGTCGAACCGACGAGATCATATATCCTTTTCAAGATCCTGCCCCATCCCTCCAGAGGGGTGTTTTTGATTTCGATTATCGGTTCGCCGTTGAAAATACCCGTCTCGAATCTCGCTGTCTGCAAAGTCGTCGGGATGAATTTGTAGGCGATGTTATTGATCGCGCAATAATCCACCAACTTCTCCTGCTCGTCGTCAGTCAACGTGGAATCGCAGATGATGATTTCATCCACGCCCTTTCGCAGCCTGATTTCCTTGATGGCCCGGATGCTTCCAGTCCCGATGTGATCGACTATTTTATATCCCATGCCGGGATTGTTCTTGATTGATTGGCTGATTTTTTCCATTTTCCCGTTGCTGCCGATCAGCAAAACCCTATATACTCCCAATCCCTTTTTGATCAGGAAATATTTCTGGATCTTTTGCAGGACATATCTTCCGAAAGTCACATAGGCGACCGCCAAGAGCCAACCCGAAAGGATTATAAAACGGGAAGAAAACCATTCCCTCTTAAGAAATATCGTAACGATGATAACTACGAGCGCTATGGAAGTCGCGGTGAAGACTTTCAACGCTTCCCTCCAAAATCTTCTCGTCGTCTTGATGTTATACAATCCCTCGAGCGCATAGACCGCGACGAAAAGAGGCATGATGGTCATCACCACCTGCATGTACATATGGAAAGGAAAGACGTAAAGCTTGGGCTTGAGCGCCAGGACCTCGGGGATATTGCGTATGGCGAAAGCGCTGATCGCGGCCAAAAAAATCATGGCGACATCCATCGGAACCTGCACCGCGCTGAAAATCAGTTCTGATTTTTTTTTCATAAAATACGAATAGGGACTGGATTAGTTCGGCTTCTTCTCCTTGGCGTTCGCGTCTTTGAGAACATTGTTTATCAAGGCAGATCTGTAAGCCGGATTCTGTCTTAGGCAACCATTTATCTAGATCCGACGTTGCCATCGGATTCAAGCGACACTTTCGATATTTCCTAGGGGAATATCGAACACGGTCTTGCATTCAGGTAAGGATTTAGCCGTTTCACTCCCCATGTCACCATGGAGACTCACCCTCCCTTGCGGAAGGGTGC
This sequence comes from Parcubacteria group bacterium GW2011_GWC1_45_14, assembly GCA_001001345.1. Classification (GTDB taxonomy): domain Bacteria; phylum Patescibacteriota; class Minisyncoccia; order Moranbacterales; family GWC2-37-73; genus UBA12053. The sequence continues at coordinate 14,663 of LCKI01000005.1, forward strand.
CCGATCCTTTCGGATTCACAGGCGTCTCTGCTCGCACCTCTGGAATTGCTTCCGACGGGCGTTACCCGCTACCCTGCTCCTATTTTCATAGGAAATGTCCGGACTTTCCTCCCCGTTTTAGTTAAAAAACGCGACGATTGCCCGATTTGCCTTGATAAACGATACTCTCAAAAATCTCTTTACCCATTATACCATAACCGCTATAGTATATATTATTTTTGGCTAATTGTCAATATTTTATACGCCTGGAAAGCTACTTTTCATTCCTGGAAAAATACCAGTCATACACCTCCTTAGTGACCGGGACGGAACTCGGATGCTCCTCGGAACTCCCCTCTATTATGACGACCATGGCAATTTCCGGATTTTCATAGGGAGCGTAGGAAACGAACCAAGCATGGGTCTTGTCCTCATTGCCGAACTGGGCCGTTCCGGTCTTGCCGGCGACCTCAATAGGAAGCTCCTTGAGTTGTTGCGCTGTTCCCCCGGTGACTGTCTGCCTCATCCCTTCCCGCACCACTTTCATTATTTCCGAAGATATATCCGTCCTATCCAAAACCTTCGGCTCCACATTGACGGTCTCCTTATCGCTCTTGCGGATCTGCGAGACGACGTGCGGTTGGAAAAGAGTTCCCCCGTTGGCGATTGCCGCGATGGAATTCACGATCTGAAGAGGGGTCGCCGTGACATAACCCTGCCCGATCGACGCATGGTAGTTATTTCCCACGTACCATTTTTCACCCAATTTATCCAATTTCCATTGTTCATCAGGAATGAATCCGTCGGACTCTCCAGGAATATCGATTTCTGAATATCTCCCGAATCCGAACATATCATAATATTTCTTCATGCGGGTCATGCCCAACCCCTCGATATTTCCATATCCTCCGCCGATCGAATAGAAAAAGATGTCATTACTTTCAGCGATCGCGGTGCGGACGTCGCTCGGACCGTGGACTTTCCAGTCGCGGAAAGAAAAACTTCCGATCCGAAGGATTCCGCCCAATCCGTCGATTATAGTGGAGGGTGTTATGACCCCTTCGGAGAGAGCTCCTGCCGCCAAAACCGGCTTGACCGTGGAACCCGGTGCGTATTCCCCCGAAATAGCCCTGTTGAAAAGCGGCTTATTCGGATTCTCAATCAAGCCCAAATATTGCTCCTGCGAAATCTTCTGGGAAAAAAGATTGTTGTCGTAACTCGGAAGCGTGACCAATGCCAAAACTTCCCCGTTTTTTGGATTAAGCGCCACCGCGGCCGCAGTATCCACTTTCGACTTCTCGATGCTGGCCGAAAGGGAATCATACAGCTTTTTTTGCAATTCGGCGTCGATACTAAGAATAAGATCGCTCCCCGGTTTGGGATTGATGATGCCGACTTCCCTTTTGACGTTTCCCATGGAATCGACTTCGACCTGGAAAGCGCCATGGACTCCGCGCAGATGGTTTTCATAAGTTTTTTCCACTCCCTGTTTTCCGATATAGTCCGTACGCAAATAACCCGCGTTTTCCTCCAGCTCCTTTTTTTCGATCTTCCCTTCATATCCAAGCACATGTGAAAATATCGTGGAGTCGACATAGTCCCGGACAGCGGTCTTTTCAATCCTGATGCCGGGAAACTCCTCCGCTTTTTCCAAGAAAAGGAGCATGTGGTCCTGTGAAATATTTTCCTTCACGAGAACAGGGTTCAGGGAATTGCCACCTGCCACGCTTATCTTAGCCAGGATTTCCCCTTCGTTCATATCGATCAAGCCGGAAAGTTTTCGCACCAGCCCATTCAACGCCTCCTCTTCTTTGGGAATGTCGGCCGGAACCGCGACGATATCAACACTGGGAACATTGTTGACCAGCAGGCTTCCGTGGCGATCAAAAATCCTTCCTCGCGGAGCCTTGATGGCGATCGAGCGGATACTGTTGCCCTTGGACACTTCCTGATAATAAGAACCTTTGATGATAGTCAGATAGGTGGCTCTGGCCGCCAACACGGACACGAAGAAAACCAGCACATACCAAAAAATATCGAACCATTTTTTTTCGAGCGGTCTTTCCATGTGCGCCGATTCCTTTTCTGTGGCGGTCAGCACATAATCTTCAATTTCCATGCCCCGATTCCCCATAAGAATTCCCGATTATCATTACTTACGCTTTTGATCGCAGCGAGAATGAGTGTTTCCCGCCGATGGCGGGATAGAGGCTCGCTCGAACAAGAATAAACGCGTAAGTTCCGATCATATCAAAATCAATTTCTCTTCAAATAATAAAAGTTTCCTACCCAGTTCAACATGAAAAATAAAACGAAAAAAATCAACAGATTGCAGAAAGCCGCGAGGGAAAACATTCCGAGCGTCTGCCAGAAATTGGAAATGTCATTCGCAATCACACCGGTCCCGAATTCATGGGAAAGCAATATGGCGCGTGAGCAGATGGTAGCCGCGGAAACGAAAAACATCATCAACAATATCCCGGTACCTTTTATTTCCACCGAGAACCTTTTGGAAAAAAAACTGACACTGTAAGCCAGAAGAGCGAAGATGATCACGTGGAGACCGACGGCGGAAAAAGTCGCCAGGTCATAAAGCAGTCCTGCAAAAACAGCCCATTTCAAAAACGCGTCGAAGCCGTCGATCAGCGTCCAGGCCAAAACCAGCATCAAGACGATATCCACCGGCCAATCGGACTTAAAAAAAAGTGGCACCGAACTGACCTGCAAAACTATCGCGAAGAAGATTATCAAAAAATATATGAAAAATTTTTTCATATTACTTATTGGCTTTTATGACGAACACTGCTTCCAGCTTGGAAACGTCTACCGGAGAAGATATGGCCGCCTGCTGAAAAAGATGATCGCTTGAAGGGCGCACCTGCTGGACCGTTCCCACCAAGAGACCCCTTGGGACATCGCTCCCAGCCCCGGTCGTCACAACTTCGTTTCCGATCGAAACAGAATCAGTCTGAAGAATCGAGTCCGCGACTATCCCCAATCCGTATTCCCCTTTCACGATCCCTTTTGCTCCCGACTGGGACACGGCGATTCCGACGGCGCTTTTCGGATTGGAAAGGAGCATGACGCGAGACCTATTGGAAAAAACCTGCTGAACCTTCCCGATCAGGATTCCTTTGGAAACGACAACTGCCATGCCTTCGCGCACCCCATTGTCCGATCCCTTATTGATTTCAAGCCAATTGCCTGCGCCTTGGGAGTCTCCACTAATGACGAATGTCGCCTCCAAATCGAACTTGTCTCTGGGCAGCAACCCGACCTGCTCCCGCAGGAATGCGTTCTCTCTTTCCATATCGCGAAGTTTCGCATTTTCCGCCAAAAGTGCCTGATTTTCCCCGATGAATCTCCTGTTTTCATCCTTGAGCTCCCCTATGGAAACAAGAAAATCCCTCATGTCTCTGAACTTATATGAAACGGAGTAAGAGAATGTTTCGAAAGGATAAGCTATTTGGGAAAAAACCGCCCTGAAGGGATTAAAAAAGCCTTGGGGATTAAAAAAAACGAGCAATCCGAATATCACTACGACCGCCAAAGTCTTGAATAATTTTCGAGAAGAAAACTTTTTCATCGTTTTTGTTTTACTTTATGACACGGTAATATTTCCGGGCGGCGATTTTCAAACCAAAAAACTCTTGCCACCTACTTGTAACTTTTGTCCCCCTGGTCTTCGACAAGAACGTGGCTCAGAAGCTCGATGTCCTCCAGGACTATCCCCGCTCCGCGCACGACGGCAGTCAAAGGATCTTCCATGAGCCTTACCGGGATTTCAGTCTGGTCCGCGATAAGCTTGTCCAAACCGCGTATCAAACTTCCTCCCCCGGCCAAAATGATTCCCCTCTGCATGATATCGGAAAGAAGCTCCGGCGGAGTTTCCTCCACTACCGTTTTGATGTTATTTATAATGATCCTAATGGATCTGGAAAGCGCTTCGCGTACCTGCTCATCGGTCATGATGACTTCTTTAGGAAGACCGCTTACCAAATCCCTTCCGCGGATAGCATAAGTCAAAGCCTCTTCCTGCGGATAGGCGCTTCCGATCGCGATTTTGATATCCTCGGCGGTTTTTTCCCCGACCAGGAGATTGAATTCGTCGCGGCAATATCGGATGATATCCTCGTTCATCTCATCTCCAGCCACACGAAGACTTCGAGCAGCCACGATTCCTCCAAGGGAAATCACGGCGATTTCGGAAGTTCCTCCACCTATATCAACCACCATGTTTCCACGCGCTTCAATTACGGGGAGCCTCGCTCCGATAGCGGCTGCCATAGGCTCTTCGATCAAATACGCTTCGCGCGCACCGGCATTCATCGCCGCATCGATTACGGCCTTCTTCTCAACCTCCGTTATCCCTGACGGGATCCCGATCAGCACCCTGGGCCGCGGCATCAAAGAGAACGATTCCTTATGGACCTTCTCGATGAAATAACGAAGCATCTGCTCAGTCACTTCGAAGTCGCTCACGACTCCGTCCACCAATGGTCTGGTCGCGACGATGTGACTAGGGGTTTTACCGACCATCCTCTTGGCTTCTTTTCCGATGGCCAAAACCTGCCCGGTTCTTTTGTTAAGAGCGACGACCGAGGGCTCGTTGATCATGATGCCCTTGCCTTTGACATAAACCAGGGTGTTAGCGGTGCCGAGATCGATCCCGATGTCCTTGGAAAGATTGCCGAAAAGATTGCCGCTTATTTTCCTTGATAATTTCTTGAAAGTCCAGGTCATATTTTTTTATTTTGCAAACAAAAAGGCTTTTCCAAAAGCTCAGTTCGCCCCTTTCGTATAAGTTTAACGCTTCGTTAATCATACTTTGAATATCCTTTCATGTCAAAACAAAAACCGCCCGACAAGGACGGTTTTGAGCAAATCGGCAAACACGGTCATCTGTGCAATGAACGGTAACTCTCTTTAGGTCCGCTCCTGGTCTTTTTCGGCGGTTTCGTCGGCTTGTCGGCGCTTTCATGATTCCTGACGGAGAGCAGTTCTTCCTCCACACTCTCCGAAACATCATCAGAAAGAGGATCATACTCGTGCATCTGCTCCTTTCTCGGTTTCGAGTATTCGTGTTTTTGTGGTTTTTTTTTAGGCATAACAAAATATGTTAATCGTTATACCTATTTAATACAAATCCAAAACTTCCTTCTTGCAAGAAAGTTCCTTATTTTCTTTCTATGACAATCATCGCCTTCTTCGCACCTCTTTCATCAATCGGATCCGTATAATGGTTTCCGGTTGGATAATCGCGGATCGCCCCAAACAGCACATTTTCTCCGTAGCGATAACCCTCTCCCCTTCTGGTTCCCGAATCATTGGTTATAAATTCCTTGCTTTCGCCGTCATAGCCGATGATCACGATCATATGCGTCACCGGACCCGGAGCCGTATAAAAAGGATTTCCAAGTTTTCGTCCGTTGGTCGGCACGATCACCAAATTGCCTTTCAAAATTTCAGTTTTGACATCTTCCAATTTCACATTTTCATCCACCCGCACTTTTTCATTGTCCGCGTATTCCTTCAGGATCCCAGCCGTATCGAAAGCCGAAGCATCGATATGTCCTCCTAAAATTTTTTCTTCCAAGATTGCTATGTCCCTTATTCCGCTCTCCATCCGCTCCTTCGTGAAATCCTTTTGTCCTTCAAGCCAACCTTTCGCCATCAAAATAGCGGCCTCCTCGCAGGCATCCTGAAAAAGCGGATCGTCCCAATTGGCAAACGGCGCCTGCAGCACGAACGGGACTTCCAGGACGATATCTTTCGGTAAGATAATTTCTTCAGGTGAAGGATTTTCCTGCGCGACTACCTCCTTCTTATCTTTGTCAATTTGTTTTTCCTCCTGAACGATTTGCGCTTGTTGGACATTCTCCTGCGGCGCAGGCGCGGAATCCTCGACTTCTTTCTGCGGATAACTTTCACTGCGCCTCAACACGGCGAAAAGCGCCGCGACCACGACTGAAATCACGGCTATATTGAAAAATATTTTTGAAATCCTTTTTATCATCAGGGGTTCGTTTTATGTTTCTTATATTATACACCTTTCCTGTATTACGAATATCTGTCTTTTTTCCTTACATATAAAAAAATCCCGGGTGACGCCTGTTTTCCGAGGGGTGTTTTGCTATTCTCCTGTTCTTAAAAAAAGGGGGCGCCGTGATAATTCAACGGCGCCCGTTTCTTCTGAGTCTAGGCTATTTGCCCATGACCCCTCCCACCATACCAGGAACATCCCGATGGATGGTAAAGAAAGCCATGTCGAGCGCATCGAGCTCTTTTCCGACCTCGGTGCAGATCTTTTTGGCGATGCCCGTTCCTTGGAACGGGGCGATTCCCATCAAAAGGGCCATCAGCACCATCCCAACCAACGTTACTACCAAGTTTTTCATTTTCAGCCTCCATCTAGGGGTTTGGGTTTCTGTTGCCAATATCAATCTTGCAACTACCCATAATAGCATATTTTTACCGATTTGTCAATGGTAAAACGGCCCATATCCCGAAATGGCGCCGTTCAGCCTAGATTTGACCCTATTTACAAAAAGAATTTTTTATGGCGAAAGTTGTATCAGTTATAACGAATTGGACGAAGGTTTTCATTTAAAGGTCTCCGTTCTTTCCCAAAATATCACGAAAGGAGGTGTGCCATGTCAAAAACGGTCCTGATCATACAATCAGCGATCTGCCATGAAGACGAGATTATCGTAGAGTATCTTGCCAGCGACAGAAAATCCTATTTACTCACCATCCCCATCGAGGTTTTCGGGCCGGACAAAACTTTCGACCGGAACGCCTTCATTTCCTGGAGTTCGAAATCGACCTCCCCTTTCAAGGGCGACTTCCGAAACATCGGCCTGATCATCTCCTTCGCCAATGAAATGGAATGCTTTTGGAATTGCTAGACCGCGACTCCGACCCTTATCGGAAAACAAAAAAGCCCGCAAAAAACGGGCTTTTTATCCGCATATCAATATGGAAATTCTTTTTTCCCGGACAAAAACCTACGCCCTATGGACTTGGGACGATCTCCTGACGAATTCCAAGAACTCCAAGAGCAAATAGGAAACCAAAAGATATATGATAAGCGCGAAAAGGGTGTTGAACTCAAGAACGTATCGCCCTTCCAAAACCGGCGAAGAGAAAGCCCCTCGGAACGGTTCCAGAAGCGGAGCAGTCGTGTCGTATATCCAGCGCACGAACGGAGCTCCCGCATTGGCCCCGAAAAGCTTAAGCAGCAGCCTTATTCCTAACAAAAACTCAACTATGCTGAAAACTATGTTTATTAGCGATTTAAGAAGTCCGAACATAAAATTTTGGATAATGGATTAAATCGTTCACTATTTATAATTACAATCAAAGGAAATCCATATTCCGGATAATTTAAAAGGCGGGTCCGAAGACTCCGCCTTTATTTCATTTAGCGGTCATTGACCGCCGAAGAAATTTCCACATCCGGACGAATGGGAAAAACATGCCCATTTCCTCCGCTATTGGTCCCCCTTGAAAGAGGATCCGAATCCCCGAAAAGATTCTTGTACTCCTCCAGGACTCGCGCATGGTTTTCATGCCTAGCCTTGAGAACCTTTTCTTTTTCCCTCGCCTCCCTTCTTTCTCCAATACAACCGACAGTGATGCATCCTACTCCTCCGAAAATTTGTTTCATTTTTGCATTTGAATCATTTTGCATGTAAAACACCTTTCCTTTCTCCGCTGGGGTTATCAAACATTGGACCATAAAAAGAACCGACTGAGCCTCCTTTTGGCCGGATTCCGACCATGGGGACACAAAATACATATTAACTCAAATAAACGATCTTGTCAAGGATTAAAACCTCCACCTGAAAACCCTTGCCCGGACGAACAAAAAACGCCCCTTGGGGCGTTTTTTGACTTGTTCGATCTTATCCGAGAAGCCTTTTGTAGTTCGAGGCCCAATACAGAATCTGGTTAGCGTACCAGTCATATTGCCACGAAGTCGTTCCGGACAAATACATCTTAGCGGCGTTTCTCTCGGCATAATAGTTGTGATCCGTCACACCGCGGGTGTCTGCCAAAAGAAGTGCCATAGCGACCACACCGTCTTTGACGTTCCAAGGATCGGGATTTTCCTTGCCGACGATTTCACTGATCTTATCCTCGAAAAGGAGCCATGTATCCGGCATGAACTGGGGAATACCCATCGCACCACCGGTTCCGGCATACCTGGAAGGGTTACAGGAGACCCTGACATCCTCATAGTCCCTGCCTATTTTCTCGGCTATACCCTTGATTTTCTCCCTTCTCTCAATGAAGGTGCTATAAGCCCTCTGACTAAGCTGACCGTTCTGGTAAGCCTTTTCGGCTCCCTCTTCGACTTCCCTATAGGAACATGCTCCAGTGTTTCTTCCGAGGTCGGATTCAACCACGAGCATACCCATCAAAAAGTCCTTCCTGACGCCGGTCTTTTTGCTGGCGAATTCCACAGCCTCCTCTATCTGCTGGAGGTGGGGCTTGTTTTCATCCTCGTTCTTTTTCTCTTTTTTTCCGGACGATTTCTTGTTTTTGGTTTCGTCCTTGTTTTCCTGGGATTTTTCCTCAATCCCGTTATAGATTTCTATTTTCTTGGTCTTTTGCAGTTTCTCCTTAGCGGACTCTGCGATTTTCTTCAGCGGCGACTCAAAGGCTTGAGCATTGGCGACCGAAGTTATTGAAGTTGCGACAAGTGCCATCAGCACGAATGCGATCTGCATTGCCCTCACTACGTTTTTTTTACAAATATGTTTTGTTTTAAATAATTAATTCTGACTGCTCTTTGTTGTCACCAAAGGCAATCGATTTAATTTTTTCGCCTGGCAGGGATCATCCGCTTTCGCAAAAATCATCCTGTCGGGGCAAACAAAAAAAGCGTTCCATACCGGAACCACTTTTTACTTTTGCCCAACTATTCTAGCGCAAACACCTCCGGATGTCAAGCATTCAGGCCGGACAATCTTTGGCAAAAAGGCGTTTAGTGGCTTGGATAAGGCCGGGGTGGCATGTGGATAATTTATGAAAAAAAGTTTTTTTCAGATTTCATCCCGAGCATAAACCGAAATAAGCGTGATATAATGGGCGAAGGAATGAATCGGCCTGAAAAATGTATTAGTGTAACAAATCTCCAGATGGAAGGAAAAATAATCATTGAAGAATAAAAAAAATGGAAACTACTCCGAAATACATCCTCAAATTCGGTATAGGAATAACCTTTTTCGTGACTGGGTTCCTGATCCTGCTTAATCCCGAAGGCTGGGCATTGATGATCAAGCCTTGGGCATTGGAACTGCTCCCCGTTCCGGCCGTATCCGTGATGGTGACGACCGCCTATTTTGATATGCTCTTGGGGATATGGCTGATGATCGAATGGAAAAGTTGGATTTCCTATGCGCTAGCCAGTTTGCATCTCGCAATGGTCTTGGCGGTTTCCGGCATCGACGAAGTGACGTACCGCGACATCGGTCTGCTGGCCGCAACCCTCGCGCTCCTCATAAGCGGAAAGCTTCCCGCAAAGAAAAAACCTGAACCTTTCCCAACCGCCTGAGAGGCGGTTTTCTTTTGAGGAGGAAAAATTTTGCAAATTCTGCTATGATAATAAAAGGTATCACACCCCAAGGGCAGAGCCCTGGACCCTTTAGGCTCACGCAGCAGAGCTGCGAGGTATTAAACCTTTTGATATCTGCGCTTGCTCGAAAATGGAAATTAATTTCCATTTCGCTCGCTTCGCTTGATAATAAAAAAGGAAACTTATGGGATTTGAATCCGCCAATCCATACCACGTCGAAAAAAAATCCCTACAGGAACAAAACAAATCCTCAAGACCGTCGCAAGAAAAAGAAGTGTCCATGGACAGACGGGGTTTTTTGAAATTGGGCTTGGGCGCTCTGGCGGCTTTCGCCTTAGCCAAGGAACTAAAGATAGCTGAAAAATTAAGCGACGTGCTTGAAAAAGAAAACGGCGGCGCCACTGCTGACAAAACTGAACGAATCATCGAAACCGAAAGCCTAGAGGAAAATCCTCGAAAAAAAGAAATCAAGGAGGTCAGGATGGAAATCAATGGAGAAGTCGCATCTGTCCGGGAAATCCTGTCCTATAGCACGCCCGGCAAATTCGAATTCACCCAAGAGACCCATGAAAAAATCAAGAATTATTGGAAAGACCAATACAACAAAGACGCCGGGCTCAGGAAAAGAATAGGCGGAGCGCTTGAAAGGATGGATCCATGGGAAGAAGAATTGAAAAAAATATTCCGTGAAAAAGGGCTTCCTGAAAAATTCGCCTATCTGGCGATTCCCGAATCATTTTTTGATCCGGATGCGGTTTCCGAAGCCAATGCGGTTGGCCCATACCAATTCACGGGAGGCACAGCCCTACTGTATAAATTAAAAATGGACGGAAAGACCGACGAACGGAAAGATCCGATAAAGAGCGGAAGAGCTGCGGCGGAATGCCTCAGGGATAATTACAACAGATGCAGGGATTTCAGGATAAGCCTTTCAGGATACAACGGAAAATATGCCTGGGATTATCTCAAAAATGCGTATGCCAATGGCAATGACATAGCCTTTAAATATCTCCTCAAACACCAAGCGAACTCCGCAAACTTTCTAAGGGAAAAAGCTAAGAACATTTGTAAAATCCATAAAGTTAAAAAAGGCGACGGTCTGTTAAAAATAGCACGTGATTACAATCTGCCCATAAAAGAACTGTGCGCTTTTAACGGGATCACGGAAAAATCCGTTATACGCAAAGGTCAGAAAATAAAAATACCGATTCCGGAAAAACTGAAGAAGGAAAAGTACGAAGACGATATAATCTCCCTTAGAGAAAGCTTGGAATATCCCGCGAAATGCGAAGCCTTTTTCGAAATCATAGAGAAAATCAAATCGGCTTAAAAAACAAAAAACGCCCCGAAAGGCGGTTTTATAATTCCGTTTTTCTACAATCCCAGTTCCGACAAAAATGTTTTCAATTCTTCGCCCTTAATTTTCCTGTACTGCCCTACTTTGAGTCCGCCCATTTCGATATTCATGATCCGCGTCCGGCGAAGATCAGTCACGGCGTAGCCGAAAAATCCGCACATCCTTCTGATCTGCCTGTTCTTTCCTTCAGTGAGGATTATGGAAAAAACGTTAGTGCTCATCTTGCTAACCTTGCATTCTTTCGTCCTCTGTCCGTCATCCAGAACCACTCCGGAAGCCATCTTCCTGACGAACCTGGCGTCGATCGGCTTGTCCACGCGCACCACGTATTCCTTTTCATGATCATGCTCCGGGGAAAGGAGTTTGCCAGTCACCCTGCCGTCATTGGTCAAAATAATGAGACCGTGCGAGTCCTTATCCAACCTTCCGACCGGGAAAACCTTCTTGGAGAAACTGATGACCTCATTGATCGAGATCTCTTCCCCTTGCGGGCTATGCGTGATCACGTCCTTGGGTTTATTGAACGCCAAATAGACATGTCCCTCCTTCGGATCAGCCTTGGTAGTGACAGAGTCGTTCTCATTGACCTTGTCTCCCAATTTGGCAGGCTTTCCGTTGATGAGGATTTTTCCTTCCTCAATCAGCTTGTCAGCCTCCCTCCTTGAGCAGATATTTTTATGCGCCAGATATTTGTTAATCCTGGCTGGATATTTGATTTCATTCATAACAACCCATTATCACTTTAATTGGGCGAAGTGTCAAGCCTTATATCAAATCAGCCTAAAAAACCAAATTGAAGCCGTAACCGATCAGGATCATGCCGAAAGCGACGACTCCGAAAAAAGCTAGGAGCAATGGCAATTTCATCACCTTCTTCAAGATGAGCGCCTCGGGCAAAGACAGGCCGACGGTGGCCATCATGAAGGCCAAGGCCGTTCCGAGCGGGATTCCCTTGGCAACCAAAGACTCGATGATAGGAAGGACTCCACTGGCATTGGAATAAAGCGGAACCGCCAAGATAACCGCCAAGGGCACCGCGAAGGGATTGGATTTGGTGATATATTTTTCAAAAAATCCTTCCGGGACATAGCCATGGATGACAGCTCCGAGACCCACGCCGATCAGGACATATAGCCCTATTTTTCTTATCAGCGAAAATGATTCTTTCGAAATGCTCTTAAGCACCTCCCAGGAAAAAGCTTTCGTTTCACGGGCGGATTCCTGGATTTCCCTGCTCTCTATTTTCCAAATATAATCCTCCACATATTTTTCCAGACCGAGCTTTCCCAAAACCCATCCCCCGATCATTCCAACCAATATCCCGGCCGCCACGTAGAGCAAAGTCACCTTCCAGCCGAAAAGTCCGATGAAAAGCGTCAGTGCGACCTCATTGATAAGCGGAGACGTGATGAGAAAGGCGAAAGTCACTCCCAGCGGTATGCCCGCCTTCACGAATCCTATGAAAAGAGGAATGGACGAGCAGGAACAAAACGGCGTGATCGCGCCGAAGACCGTCGCCAAAAAATAATCCGTTCCGAAAAGCTTTCGCTTCGCCAGAAAATCTTTCAGTTTTTCAATAGGCAGATAGTGACGCAAAAGGCTCATGAAAAACGTGATTGCGACCAAAAGAAGCATTATTTCAACCATGTCCTTGGAGAAGAAGGTCAGCACTTCCGCCGATTTTCCTCCTTTTTCCAATCCCAACGCCTCATACACCAACCATTCGATTATCCTTTCCATTATTTTTACTTTTTATTATCAAACGAAGCGAGCGAAATGGAAATTAATTTCCATTTCCGAGCGAGTGCAGATAAAAAATTGGTTAATACCTCGCGACTTGCCGCCCAGCCCGAAGGGTCCAGGGCTTGCCCTGGGGTAAATACCAATTTATTTCTATGAAATTATTTGGAAAGAAATTCCTTGATCTCCTCCGTTTCAAAAACCCTACCAGACATTTCCAATTTCCCATTGATGACAAGCCCCGGCATCTGCATCAGGCCATATCCCATCATTTCCGGGATATCAGTTACCTTTTCTACTTCCGCTTCGATTTTCAACTCCTCGATCGCCTGCCTGACGTTGCGCTCAAGCTTCTGGCAGTTTGGGCAACCTATCCCTAATATTTTAATGTTCATACGTTTTTTATTTTTTAATTTATTATCTTTTTAAGGATTTTAGCGTATCTGCCGATGGCTTTTTCATTCCGGCCGTACCTGATGAAATTCCCCTCCCTCTCTTCTTCCAAGAGACCGAGTTTCTTCATCTGTCCCAGATGATGGGAAGCCAGTTTTTGCGAAATCCCGACGATCGGAAATATCTCGCAGACGCACTTCGGTCCTTTCCGGAGGATACAGAGTATTTTCAAGCGGTTTTTGTCGGCAAGCACCTTCAAAAACTCGTGCGCTTTTTCGAGTTCTTTTTCTTCATTGTCGTTTTTTGCGCAGCAGGCGAATTCCATGACGAAAATCTATACTAATTTATATTAGTATATTATCAGCGTAAGGATTTCCTGTCAAACAAAAAAGAAGGGTCCTGACCGGATGCGAACTGTTCTGCAAAATCCCCAGGGGAGAAACTTTGCATGCAGCTCAAACGTCCGGCAGAACCCTATCAAAAAAACAACGAGGCGATGCCCGAAAAAACTTGGCGCTGGGATGCGGAAAGGAAATCTATGAATCCCAATTGCAGCTTTTCCGCATCCCCCGCTATCCGAAAAAGAACCTAAAAAACCATTGATTAATTATTACCACTAAAAAGAATTTTTATTCCATCTTCAGACAAAATTAAAAACCGTGGCTGATCGCGCACGGTTTTTAATGGGAAAGCTATCTTAGTGCAAAGTTTTTTTATAAGCTTCCTTTTGAGCGATAAGCTCTGTATATCTCTTCCTCCTCTCCTCCGAAGGAGAAAAATTCCGTTCTTCCCTGTCCCTTTCAAACCCATAATCCGAAAGAAAGCGCTCCTCATCTTCGGACAAAGGTTTGACTACCCCTTCCAACGCCTCTATCTTTTCCTTAAGCCTCAGATATCTTCCCATAGGGCTGTCATATTCCCCGGCTTCCCATTCCGTTGGCGACATATACGCCTGCTTTTTCGTCAAATCGGCAAGCTCCGCTTTCAACGCCGCAAGCTCCGGGTTGGAAGATCGATCACGCTCGATACCTTCGACGACCTCCTTCCTATCCTCCGTATCAAACCCAGGCTCAATTTTCAGAGCCGCATTTCCGTCTTCAATGCCTCCAACAACAGGCACATTCTTAGGTTGTTCCATTGACATACATTTTTTGTTAGTTGATAAGAAAATTTCAGATAGACTGAAAGAGGCTTATTGGACAAGCGGCGCCACAGGCTCCTCAACAGGCTCAGCTGGAGTTTCCGGTTGGTCGACGGCCGTGGTGACTTCAGTCTCAGGATTCTCCGTATTTTCAACGACCTCACTGCCCTCTACTACCGGAGCAGTTTCGGTTCCCTCTTCGGCAGCATCGGTCAAAACGGCCTCAACCTCTTCTTCCAATGCCTGCTCTTCGGTATCATCGACCGGTGCGCTCTCGTATCCGCTCATGAACTTGAACACCCAGCCCAAAAGACTAAATCCTCCTTCATTGGTTTCGATAACGGTTTTAATCCTTTCCCTTTCCTGCATAAGAGAGACCAATTGCTCATCAATGACGGCTTTCGTAGCTTCATCTAATGAGGCTTCCGACAACCCGGTCAACTTCCTGATTTCATTCCTGTTCTTGACCAAACTGCTTCGAAGCTGTCCGAGGTTTTTATAATCAGAACCTATCAGCAATTTCGTGAACTTATTTGTTTTTTCAACTTCTTCGATCGCCACAGTCGTTTCCTCACTGGATTCCTCGGTTTCGACTGCAACCTCCTCAAGCGAAGTCACGACTTCCGATTCAGTAAGTGTTTGGGCGGAAATTTCGTTTTTCTTGCTAGCTGCAACCCTGACATCTTTTACCTTCTCACCTTCTGATACCTGGATCTTTTTTTCCTGGGCAACCATTTTCAAGTTATTCGAAACTTCTCCAATATTCTGCTCAAATAATTGGGCGTTTGATTTTTGCTGAGTGGGTTTTTCGAAATTCTTAAGCTCCACCGTCTTACTACTGGAAACCTTTACACTTTTTTCAGCCTTTGCCTGACTCGCCTTGTCATTGTCCTGCTTGGCGAAAGCGGAAGAAATGACCATGATCGAAATCGCGATCATAAACATCGGGAACAAAATCTTGATGTTGCTTTTTTTCATTTTTATTTTAATTAGATTATTAAACGAATGCCACCTATCTATTTTAATGCTTTATGGGATTTTATGTAACAAAGTTATCCACAGCCCATCCCGCCTCCAAAAAAAGGATCAATTCCCAAGAAGCAAATCATTGGTGAATTTATCGTTTAAAGCCGGGACCTGATTCCCATTGGTCATCTGCGAAACGAAGTTTTTCGAATACACCAAGGCTTCCTCAACCGCAACAGCGTAGTCCTTAAGGCCCAGCGCATTGTATCCGTCAGCCAAGCCCTCCCGCATGCCCCCGTTCACGAAATAATGGGTAAACATTCCCTCTCCAACCTGACCATCTTCCCCTCCGAGATAGTAGGTGTACGAATATTGGTTTTCCGCGCTGGAAAGAGCCAAAACCCTTCCTTCCATTTGCAGATCGTTCATACCTCCTGCCTTGCAAGTATCGAAAATGAAAACGGCCCTACTGGTCCGCAGACCGGAAAACCACGACCTCAGGTTTCCATCCCAAATCACCGTTCCGTCATAGAGCACGGCTCCCTCATCGATCGATTCCTTGTCGTCATCGATGTTCCCGGAGCTTGTCGCCGAATGTCCGCTGAAAAAGAAAACCACTTCGTCTCCAGGATTGGCCCTGGCGATGATATCGTCCACGGCCAGTTTTATATCGGATATTTTCGCGTCCGCGTCGCTGAAGCGGCTTATATTTGCCGGATCGTAACCGAATTCACTAATCAATGCCGACTCCATGCTCTTCGCATCCCCGTCTTCACATAAATTCGTCGGATAAGTATCCGCTGTTTTATTCGTGCAAAGATCATTCACTGTTCCGATGTAATTGCTAAGACCTATAACCACCGCATATTTTTGCGCACCCAGGGGCAGCGGCTGGCCCAAAACCCCGGTCGCGCCCGGAGCCGGAGCTTTTTTGCCTTGCCCGACAGAGCCTGTCGGCTTTCCCTTCAAGCCCTTCTCTCGTGAGCTCCTCTCTTCTTTTGAGAGAATAATCTTCTTTTCCAATCTCACTCCTTTCGCTTCCAAAATCCTCGCGATGTCTGTTTCATTTTTACTTTCCTTCGCAGCCACGCCTATGGCGACTGACAGGAAAACCGATGCGATGATCGGGACTACCATTTTCTTCATTTTTGTTTTTGTTATTTTATTATCGATTAAAAAGTTTCCTATTTATCCATATTATACTCCCGAATGGGTGAAAATACCCGCAAAAGTTATCCACAACAAAAAACACCCTTTTGAGTGCTTTCAGTGGAAGTCAAAACGACAAAATTAATCGCCGCCTCAGTATGCCAATTCCTTCAATTTTTCTACCAAGTCGCGGGCATCGGAAATTTGAAATATCTCAAAACCAAGCCTGTCATAGGTTCCGCTCTTATCGATACGGTCATCTATGAGTAAAACATCCTTACGGGACAATTTTTTGCTACTCAAATAATCGTCGAAAAACGGTATGGAATCATATCCGACATCGAATTTCAACACTTTCCTCTCGAAGGATACCAGAAAATCATCAAAATGGTCTTCCAGCCCCATCGCCGGCTTCGTGTGTTTCATGAAAGTATCCATATTGTCAGTAGCGATCACGCATTCGATTCCTTTGCTTCTAATCCTGCCTACCAACTCCAAGATTTCATCACTGACCAATTCCATACTCCTACAGCTCTCCGCAAGATCCTCAAGGACCAAATCTTTCGGATATCCGAATTTTCCAGAAATAAGCTCAGCGACATATTCCTCTCCAAATTCCCCTTTCATCCACCTATTAGCCAGAGATTTATTATCAATAAAAACGAAGTCCGTAATGTTTTTATGCCAACCATGCCTTTCATGTCCCGGGTCGGCCAATTGACTCCAAAACAAAGAACCAGAAAGCGTTCCTTTCCAATCCAAAAATATCATCTCGTATCGTTTCTTATTCTTCATATCCTAATTATAGCTAGTTTTCGGAAAACAAAAAACACCCTTTCGAGTGCTTTCAGGCGGAAG
This sequence comes from Parcubacteria group bacterium GW2011_GWC1_45_14, assembly GCA_001001345.1. Lineage (GTDB taxonomy): Bacteria > Patescibacteriota > Minisyncoccia > Moranbacterales > GWC2-37-73 > UBA12053. The sequence goes on from LCKI01000005.1 coordinate 31,829, forward strand.
TCAAGACGACAAAATTTACCCTGTTAAATAATTTGCAAAGCAAATTCCTGCAAAGCAGGATTTAACTGGGTGAATCGCCGCTTATTGCGATTAGCCCTTGAATGTTTTTTCTGAGACATTTGCTTACCCTAAAACGTAAGGATTTTATCCGATTGTTCCACAATATCCATCAAATCCTGCATCGTGGATAAAGGGCAAACTTCCGAACCTTCCTTTTTTCTTGATTTGAGGCAAGTTCCGCAAGCGAACATTTTTCCGCCGTTATCCAGGAATTTCCCTATCTCCTCCTTGACGTCATACTTTTCATCTTCAATTTCCTCGCATTCCACGCCTTTACCCAACAAGAACACTTTCACTTCGTGTTCTTTGTTTAACGAAAAATTCCCAAACCTGAAAACGTTCCAGACTGTTTCGGGTTCAGTCTGACTGATGATAATTCCTATCTTCATATTAATTTTTGAATTTAATGTTTATTTTTTCAAAACTGACATCTTCTCTTCGAATTCTTCCTTGGATATCTCTCCTTTGGCATAACGTTCTTTGAGAATCTCCAAAGCATTATCATTCTTATGCTCTCCGCGGTTATGACCGCAACAGCCGTGACCCCCAGCGCCACGCACCAAAGCGAAAACGCCCCAGATAATCAGTCCCCAAAAGAGAAGCATAAAAATCCAACCAAAACCGAACCCGAAACCACCGAAATAGTTTCCCATCATATTTTTTATTAAGTTAATGTTTATATCAATTTGCACTATACACTAGCCCAAATCCTTTTTCATTTTTTCAAATTCATCCCTTGAAATTTCCCCTTTAACATAACGCTCTTTCAATATCCGCATCGCTGAGTCATCACCCCCTCTTCCTTTCATCGTACCGCTCCTGCTATTCATAATCAACCGACGAGCCAGCATAACGACGCCCCAGATAATCAGAAGCCATAGCATTATGGTAAATATGAGACTCGTGATGAAACTGAACCATCCGCCTCCGAAGTTCTGCATCATACCAACCATAGGCATAAATCCGACACCGCCTACTGGAAGTTGGGCGTTCAAATCGCATCCACTCTGTCTTTTACCCAATGCTATGTGCATCTGCTCTACGCCATCTTCACCCATCATCCGAACCATCATTTGGTCCATTGCCTCGTGGGAACTGCCTGTCCATTGTCCCATAAAATAATCTCCCAGCAGTTCATAATCCTCATCGGACAAGCTCTGGCAAGTGACCTGTCTTGCTTGAAGCTTCTGCCATATTTGGAAACCCTCTCGCTCCTCTTCGGCTGTTTGGGAATTTTGTTGCACAGAAAAACCACCCATTGGCATCATTTGTGCCGACGCAGAAAATGCCATAAAAGCAATAACGACAACAATTGCAGGCAATAGTTTATTTTTCATATAAGTTATTACAAAATATCCAGACCATTCTTGCAATAAAGATCCCGCGCACTGCAAGCAGGCGCGGGATTTTCTAGGGCCAATAATCACAAGCGCTGCCGACATACCGGCATATAGACATACCCCTGTTTCTCATGAAAGTCTACAGCAGTGCGATTTTGCTAAAAACTGAAAACTGAAATCAGCCAATTCAAGAAGCTTTTTTGGGTATCCACGACCGTACCCGCTTCATCAAGCGTAACCTGGGATTCAACTTCTACGGGTATTAGGAAGAATAATTTTTCATCCTTTTTAACCAATGCGATGCTTCCTTCTCTGGAAACCACCTCCCCATAACCTTCCACATATCTTATTGATTCCTCTGAGATTTCTTGTGAAGCCTCTGATTGCTCTGAAACCTCTGAAATTTCTTGGGTTTTGACTGACTGCTCTGAAATTTCATCTGAAGATTTTTCCGAAAGCTCGGTCGTGCTTAACCCTGTGCTTGTCCTCTTAACTGATGGGACGGAAGAAACGCTAGGCTCTGATTTTTCATCATCCTGGGACTGCTCATCCTCGGAATCCTCATCGTCATCTTGAGACCCTTCATCATCTTGGGATTCTTCATTATTCTGAGAACCTTCATTTGAACCCGAAGCCCCGCTGCCTTCTTCCGCTGAACTGACATTTGTTGTGACGATTTCCTTTGTAAAAACGCTGGCAAACAGAAACAAAAACAGGACCCCGATGGAAGCCAAAAGCACTCTTTCCGTCTTGAACTTTTTGAAAGACATATTTTTTATTTTTCAATTAATTAGTAAAAAACTTAACTACATTATAGCATAAAAATGAAAATCAAGAAATCTTATCGTTTCGGATGATGCAATGCTCTTTTATATTGACATACCCCAAGATTCCAAGTGCCATCACTTCTGAAATCTCTTCGGTCAGTCTCATAAGATGCAGGACGACCTTGTTGCAATATTGCTCATAGCAAAACGTTATTCCAGAATTTTTTCCCACAAATCCATCCAGAAAATCTAAAAAAATCGCAAAGCCAAGAATAACCAAGGCTGTGATTATGGCTTTTTTATTTGCTTTCAGTGCATCTTTCCAAGTAAGCCAAACAAAAGCACCCAAAGAAAACGCGAGTAAGGGAAAGTATATGACAGTCCAGATATAGGAAGGGAAAAATGCCAAAGCAGAGGTATTATCGACAAAAAAACCGCTTACACGCTCGTGAAAATATGTAGCGTCGTCCATACTGAAAAAGAAAAAAATGATTGCGAGAAAATACCAGATTTTTTGTTTATTTTGAAGATAGACGCTGAATGAAGAAAGTGCCACGAATAGCAAGGCTAGAGAACTTATCCAAGTCAGTGGAGTTTGCTCTCTAGTTGCCAAGAATATATCTCCAAAGACAGTTTTGGGATAGTAAAAATATGCCAACAAGTCAAGCAACAAAAGGACTATCACCAATAGGAAACCTATGCTGTATATTCTTTTAATGAAAGTATCCGAAAAATACATATATCCAAATAAGTATATAAAAATTCTTAATTTAACTATAACATTTTTCACAACAAAAAAACACCCCCTGGCCGCGCCTGCGGCTTAACCGCGGGAGGCTTTCAAATGCTTTCAGGTGAAAGTCAAGACGACAAAATTTACCCTGTTGAATAATTTGCAAAGCAAATTCCTGCAAAGCAGGATTTAACTGGGTGAATCGCCGCTTATTGCGATTCACCCCTGCGGAGTATAAAAGCCCTTGAATGTTTTTTCTGAGCTGATTTATGGACCGAAATCCATAAACCGACCGTTTAGATTCGTCCCATGTCCGAAGACACAGGAGTTCACCGTAACTCCCTAGAAAGGAAATTGAATTTCGTGGCACACAACAAAGATAAAATTCCCTGAATATTTTAGACTCAGGGCTGACCTAAGATATAACGATTTGTTTTTTCTCAAATTTCATAATCCTATACAATGGATATCCGCCAACCACGATAAAAGCCAGGACTGAAGCAAACATTATAATTGCTATTGAAGTTTTGTCTAATAAGAATCCGCTAACCGACATAAAAATCACAGCTCCTACTCGTATAGTTAAACTTTTTAGAGAAAGGATACTGGAACGCATAGATTCTGTAATCGCTTCGTTCATATCTACAGTCAGTTTTGTTTCCAGATAGCCTCGCATAAAGTGGCTAATAAACATCCCAAAAAGAGCAACAGTAGGCAAAGTTATCCCAATCACCAAAACAGAACCGATTAAAACCAATGCCATCAAAACAATATTCAACCTTGAAAATTTTTCGTAAAACTTCACACCGCCAGCGATAAGTAATGTCGCAATTCCAATCAAAATTCCCCAAGAAGCGACATTTAATTCCAATTCTAAAAATAAAGGATTATATAGCCACTTAAAGCTGAAGAAAAAGGCTCCTACAAGAGCAGAAACCATCATAATATTAAGCAGTTGCTTGCTTCTGAAAAGATACTTTATCCCTTCTTTTCCAAAACTGAAAATATTAGCTCCATCAGTTTTTCCCTTTGCTTTTATTTTGGTCGCTATAACAAGGATGGCTGCCCATATTAGAAAGATAGCAGTTAAATATAATGGGATTCTAAGGTCAATCGCAGAAACAAATCCGCCGATTGAAACCGCTATGAACGTAATGATAATTCCGTATGTTTTTACCTGGGAAAAATCTTTTTTAAAATTATTTGATGCTGTATATAGAAGTGCGTTATCGCTTCCTGAAACCAGGGACCCGCCCAATGCCAGTAGAAATAAAGTTATGCCATAGAATAAAATTCCTCCTGAAAATGAAAGCAGGATATATGAAATAGCTAGAATTATATATCCCCAAAATACCGATAGTCTATGCGAATAATAATCCCCGATAACCCCGGTTGGATACTCTAAGAGAACACTCATCACGTAATAAAATCCTATGAGTTGAAAAACATAAGCTGTGGGAATATCTCTGCTCGTCAAATACAAAACCATAGTTGCAACCCAAAAACGAGCAGAAAAAAATATATTGGCTAATTTTATTCTTGTTAAATCAGTCATAGTTATATAATACCACGGAGCGGAGTAGTAGTAAAAAATGCGTATAAACTCTACCAAAAAATGAATCGTTTCTAGGGAGTGGAGCAATATAACACAAAAAACACTCAATAAAGAGTGTTCCTTGACCTACAGCAAGATGATACTATCGGCTTTTGCAAGCTAATAATCACAAGCTATGGTGGTTAGTCCTTTGTGTTATCTGAGACATTTGCTTACCCTTAGGTAAACAAGTTACCCGTCGCTCGAGAGCGACAGGTCGACCGTATAGATGTATCCCATGTCCGAAGACACAGGAGTTCACCGTAACTCCCTAGAAAGGAGGTGATCCATCCACAGCTTCCGCTACGGATGCCTTGTTACGACTTCACCCTTATCATCGATCCCACCGTTGTCCCCGATTTAACCCGGGGCCTTCGGGTGTTACCGACTCTCTTGGTGTGACGGGCGGTGAGTACAAGATCCGAGAACGTATTCGGGATTAGCTCCACCTCGCGGTTTGGCAACCCTCTGTACCGGCCATTGTATCACGTGTGTCGCCCAGGGCGTCAAAGGGCCATGCTGATTTGACGTCATCCCCTCCTTCCTCCCAGACTTTTGTTCGCAAGCGAACAAAAAAGTATAAAGTATAATGTATAAAGTATAATGTATAAATTCAATTCATACATAATACATACTACAAAATACATGATACATTTTTGAGCTTGTGCTCAAAAGTCTGGGCAGTCTCGTGTGACATATATAACACACGACAGGGGTTGCGCTCGTTTCCCGACTTAACGGAACATCTTACGACACGAGCTGACGACAACCATGCAGCACCTGCTAAGCACCCTCGAAGGCGGACCAATTTCTTGGCCTTGCAGCTTAGTTTCAAGCCCTGGTGAGGTTTCTCGCTTATCGTCGAATTGAACCACATGATCCTCCACTTGTGCGGATCCCCGTCTATTCCTTTGAGTTTTAGCCTTGCGGCCGTACTTCCCAGGCGGTATATTTAACGCGTTAGCTACGACACTGAAAGGGTCG
>LCKI01000006.1 GCA_001001345.1 Parcubacteria group bacterium GW2011_GWC1_45_14
CTATATCCTTGGCCGTGACCGAACCGAACAGTTTGCCATCCTTGGCTTTGACCTTGATGGTAACGGCTTTTCCATCCAAGGAGGACGCGAGTTTCCGGACAGTGTCTTTTTTTTGCTCCAACTCCTGCTTCTGCTTGTTTTCCTGCTGTTTCACTTTCTCGATAGCGGCCGGAGTGGCGGCTACGCCCAACCCCTTGGCTAAAAGGAAATTGCGGGCGTATCCGTCCGACACGTCCTTGATTTCACCTTTTTTTCCTATTTTCTTCACATCCTGGAGTAATACGACTTTCATACTTTTTTCACTTAACTGTTTTTCCTCTGCTATTATATAGCCTTTTTCCCAACTTATCAAATAATTATCTGGTTTTGCGCCTTCTTTCGAGGAATATATACAAAAACAAGGCCTGGGAGGCGATGGCTTTGAGGATATCCGGGTCGTCGAAGGTGTGCGCCGGGGTTTTTTTCTTGATCGTGAGAATGGAAACGATACCTCTGATATTCTCCGGGGACACAGTCACGATGTATTTGTCCGTTTCGAAATATTTTTTATTTTCGTCCAAGCAATGCCGCTGGGTCAGTTCGAATTTCAGATTTTTTTTGCTGCGAAGTTCCAGCATCTCCTCACAGGAATCCTTGACTACGAACGTCAGGCAATATTCGTCAGCTTTGGTAAGGATTTTGATTGCGGCCATAATATATTCAAAAGCTTCTTTCTCTCTGGCCAGAGTCATTTTAGACCAACCGGGGAGGCCCAGGGAGATATTTTTGAATATCTCCAGTTTCCTGTTTATCTCCCCGATGAAAGAATATGAGCTGGTCAGGTCCTTAGACATTCTGCTAGCTTCGCGTTGAGCCCTGGTCTTGTCTTTCTCATTGTTGGCGAGCTGTTTTTCCTTAATGAGATAGAAAACGAAGCCCAAACCTCCCAAAACGAAAATCGCCAATTCTTCCAGAGTTTCCTCCTCCAAGCCGAAAAAACCGTCGCGGAGCATGTCAGGGACGAACACCATTATCACGAATATGACCAGGTATATCCAGTACACTTATGTTTGCAGATAAAAATTACAGATGTTCCCGGTTAACTTCTATTACACGCTTAAACAAGCATTCTTTCAGGACGTTTTGGATCATTGTTTGTTTTTGTTTTCTATAACCCTAAGGCGTTTTTGCATTTCAGATATTCCCGCAGTTTTTCCCCCGTTTCAGGATGCTTGAGTGCCATATGGATCGTCGCTTTGACGAAATTGAATTTGTCCCCCGTATCTAACCATTCGCCCTCCAAAATTTTTCCGTAAATAGGTCTTCCCTTTTCCAGCATCAGATCAAAAGCGTCAGCCAATCTTATTTCTCCCGATTTCCCATGTTCCATGGTTCGCAGGACGTCGAACACCTCTGGGGTTATGACATATTTACCGACCGCCACAAAATTGGACGGGGCATCTTCAGGTTTCGGTTTTTCCACCATCCCCTTCACTTCGTAAGTATTTTCATCGAGCTTCACCCCGTCGATAACGCCGAATTTGGAAACTTCCTCGCGCGGAACTTCGCTTAGACCAATGACACTGTCACCATATTTCTCATATGTTTCAATGACTTGCTTTGAAGCAGGGACCTCGCTGTCATAAAGGCAATCTCCAAAAATCACCAAAGCCGGCTCGTCGCCGACGATATGTGCCGCCTGCAAAAGGGCATGTCCGTCCCCCAGCGGCATGGATTGGCGCACATAGGAAAACTTAGCCAATTTGGCGACCTTCCTGACTTCCTCCAAAAGATCGTGCTTGTTTTTTTCAACCAAAGTGTCCTCGAGTTCATAGGAAACGTCGAAATGATCCTCGATCGCACGTTTTCCACGTCCAGTCACGAAGATGATCTCTTCTATTCCCGAAGCGACAGCCTCTTCAACCAGATATTGAATAACCGGCTTGTCCACGACCGGAAGCATTTCCTTAGGTTGCGCCTTGGTGGCAGGAAGGAACCTTGTTCCGAAACCAGCTACGGGTAAAATCGCTTTTCTGACTTTTTTCATTTTTTTCCAATATAAAAAATTATTTTATAGCAATCTTTTTTTTGATCTTATTTTCAATTCTTCGTTGAATTCTCCGATAGCCTCTTCCAATACCGGATGGAAATTCCTGCTGATGCCTTTTTCCTTCACGATCATGCTCGCTTCCAAAAGCGAATCAGGGGTTCCGGCATCCAACCACTCGCCTTCGAACAATGTGACTTCCAACTCTTTCTTTTTGAGGTATGCCCTATTCACGTCCGTTATTTCTATTTCCCCACGATCCGAAGGTTTCATGTCTTTCGCGATTTCAACACAACGGTTGTCATAGAGGTAAAGCCCCGTTACGGCGTAGTCGCTTATCCATTCCTTAGGCTTTTCGACGATTTCAATCGCCTTGTTATTCTTGTTGAATTTCACCACTCCGAACCGCTCCGGATCGGAAACCTTTTTCGCGAACACATGGCCGCCGGATCGGAAAGCTTTGATCTGAGCTGAAAAATCGTTTTCGAATATATTGTCGCCCAAAATAAGAGCTACATTATCATCTCCTATATGGTTTTCTCCCAATGTCAGGGCTTCGGCAAGTCCTCGCGGGGTCGACTGGACTTCGAAAGTGATATGGATACCATGCTTTTTCAAGAGGGATCCCAGGAGGTTTAGAAATTGTCCGCTATGCTCGGGCGCGACGATAACCAGGATCTCTTTGATACCAGCCTTGATGAGTGTGTTTAGTGGATAAAAAATCATTTGCCTGTCATAGACGGGCAAGAGCTGCTTGCTTGTCGTCGCAGTCATCGGGAAAAGCCTGGTGGCGGTTCCTCCGGCCAGGATTATTCCTTTCATTTTTCTTTTCCTTGATTTGCATTGTTCCATAATCAGCGCTGTCATTCCGGACTTGATCCGGAATCCCCATTTTCAGTGCATAGCACCCTTTCTCACGAGATCCTGAAACAAGTTCAGGATGACACTTATTAAATTTCTTATTACACTTTCGGATAAATCGGGTATTTTTTACAAAATCTTGTGACCTCCTTCCTTATCTTCGCCAGTTTCGCCGTGTCTCCGTGAGCGCTTAGGATTTCATCTATCCAGGACGCGATCTGTTTGATTTCCTTCCCTTTCATTCCTCGACTGGTAACGGCTTGTACGCCGACGCGTATTCCACTGGGATCCATCGGGGAACGAGGATCGTCAGGGATCATATTCTTGTTCACCGTGATACCCGCCTCATCCAAAGCATGTTCCGCCTCTTTTCCGGTTACTCCCTTGCTGGACATGACGTCCACCAGGACCATATGGTAATCCGTCCCACCGAACATTATTTTGTAACCCTTTTTCAAAAGCTCTTTTTCCAGAACTTTCGCATTCTTGATCACCTGCTTGGCATATGATTTGAACGCAGGCCTGAGAGCTTCCCCGAAAGCGACGGCTTTGGCGGCTATGTTATTCATGTGCGGTCCGCCCTGGAAACCTGGAAAGGTGGCCTTATCGATCGCCTTGGCAAACTCGGCTTTGCACATGATCATCCCGCCGCGAGGTCCGCGGAGAGTTTTGTGCGTGGTGGTCGTTACTATGTCGAAATATGACACAGGGTTTTTAATAGCCTTTCCAGCGATGAGTCCCGCGATGTGGGCGATATCGAACATGGAAATCGCGCCGACTTTCTTGGCGATCTGCTGGAATCTCTCGTAGTCGAGCTGTCTCGTGTAGGCGGAAAAGCCGGCCAAAATCAATCTGGGCTTGTGCTCAAGTGCCATCTTCTCCAATTCGTCATAATCGATTTTTCCGCTCGCATCAGTCTTGTAGCGCACGAAGTTATAAATCTGAGCCGAAAGCGTGACAGGATGGCCATGGGTCAGGTGCCCCCCATGCGACAGGTCCATTCCCAAAACGGTGTCCCCGGGCCTCAGGACCGCGCTGTAGGCGATCATATTGGCCGGCGCGCCGGAATGCGGTTGGACGTTCACATGCTCAGCACCGAAAAGCTTCTTAGCTCTTTCGATTGCCAATGCCTCGACGACATCCGTATAATCCTGACCGCCGTAATATCTTTTTCCAGGATAGCCCTCGGAGTATTTGTTCGTAAAAACAGTTCCAAGCGCTTCAAGAACAGCTTTGGAAACATAATTTTCCGAAGCGATAAGCTCCATGCCTTCCTGCTGGCGCTTCATCTCTCCTGATATAGCTTCAAAAACGGCTTTGTCCTGTTTTTTAACTTCGTTCAATGACATAGGATCTATTAAACAGTTAACGGGTTAACGTGTTCACGCGTTATTTCTTTTTTCCAACCCGTTAACTCGCAAAACTCGTTAACGGACCAATGATAAATTATTTATTCTTCAGGTATTCCCTCAGGGCTAATTTCCAGCTTCTCATCGGGTTAAGCTTCGTGTTGAGAAACGTCGAGACGTAGGGCCTCTGGGCGGGACGAGGAAACTCGTCGGAACCGACCGGAACCACTTTAGCCTTTATCTTAGCCTGCTTATATAATTCTAGAACAGCTTCATACCATGTGCAAGCACCCTCATTGAAGACATGGTATATCCCGTAGGGCTTCTCAGCCTCGATGATTTCCTTGGTCTTTTTGGCCAAATCCGGCGCGTAGGTGAAACAGCTCGTCTCTTCATCAACTACTTTGACCTCCGCTTTGCTTTTTTCCGCCTTTTTGCCAACTTCCAACATCACGTCGAAGAAGCTCCTTTTGGCGCCATCAGCCTTGGCCGGTTTTCCGAACAATTTCGAAAGACGGATGATGTAGTATCTCTCTCCATTTTTCATGACGTTTTCCTCTCCCATCAGCTTGCTTTTACCATATTTTTGTACGGGCTCAGCCAGGGCGTCCTCCCTGAAACCAAGTTGTGGAATGAAACCTTCATGAAGGGTGCATGATCCGCATGATCCCGCACAGCCTTCCGGCTCTGGAATATCCGGCATCCCGGAAAAAACGTAATCCGTGGAGTAGTGCACGAGAGTGGCGTCCAGTTTCTTAGCAATCTTGGCCAGATATCCCGGGGCCTTCACGTTGAGATCTTTCGCCTTTTCAAATTCAGCCTTGTCTTTCTCGCATTGGTCAACCGCGTTATAAGCCGCGGCATTGATGATGACACTCGGGGCCAGCTCCGAAATCTTTTCACTCGCCTGTTTTTGATCCGTGATATCGATATCCTCGCGGTCCCAGGCGGTAACCTTGAAATCCTTGTCTTTTTTAAAGACACTTACCAGTTCCTGTCCAAGCATACCCTTAGCGCCTATTATTAAAACCTTCTTTTGCATATGTTTGAAAAAATTAAATGTTTAATATTTTTTCTTCAAGATACTTTTTCACTTCCAATTGCCTTTCAAAACCGTTTTCCAGCTCCAGGCTTATGTATTCCGGCAGGTAATTCCTATATTTTTTCAAATAATCGATTTCTTTGTTCTTTTTCAGGTAGTGGCAATCGCGCCCTCCATGAAATAGAGTGTACAAGCTTAGTGGCATTGTTTTCACTGCGGATACATGCAACATCCTATCTTATAATCCCCAGCCAGTCCGTCAACCATTTCAGCTATGGATGATTTTTTGAGCCTAGCGCTCTCCCAATGGGAAAAGTCTATGCAAAGACCGCCGCACATATCCAAGCATTGCCTGCTTATTCCATAAAACTGGTTTTCAATGAAAATATCAGGTAAATATACATCAAAAGGGGGTTTCTTGTAATAAGCGAAGTGCTTGCCATGGATATTGAAAACTTTGGCCCCGTACTTATTTCTAAAAAGCTCCAATTCCCAATGCTCCATATCTTGCCTTAGATGGACATGTGGCACCTCGAGACCGTCAATTTTCTCAAGCAAATCATATAACTCCCTGCGCTCGTTTATTTCCAAAAACGTCGGGAAAAGCGCGATCCTTTTGATTCCGAATTTCTTCATTTCCTCCACCTTCCCCCTCCAATCGGATTTAGGGGTTGTTGTCAGCCCAAGTAATATTTCGTGTTTTTTATTTTCCATTTCCCTGTTTTAAAAACGGACACCCACTACTATTATTGGTAGAATAGTAGTATTTGTCGGTTTATTTTTTTTCGTATTGTTTTTGGTAATAATCCTTGTAATCCCCGCTTTTGATATTCCTCCACCAGGGTTCGTTTTTTTGGAACCACTCGACGGTTTTTCTGATACCTTCCTCGAAAGTTATTTGCGGCTCCCAGCCGAGTTCATTTTTTATTTTGGAAAAATCGATGGCGTAGCGCCTGTCGTGCCCCTTCCTGTCCTCGACATACTCGATCCAGCTTTCATCTCGGCAAAGCAAGCCCAGGATCGTCCTGGCGATTTCGATGTTCGGTTTTTCCCCGTCTCCACCGACGCAATAAGTTTCCCCGATTTTCCCTTTGTGGATTATGACGTCGATCGCCCTGCAATGATCTTCCACATGGAGCCAGTCGCGGACTTGCAAACCGTCTCCATAAATCGGAATTTTTTCACCTTCAATGAGATTCGTGATGATGAGCGGGATCAGTTTTTCCGGAAAATGATAGGGGCCGTAGTTATTCGAACAGTTCGAAATGGTCACAGGCAAGCCATGGGTGTGGAAATAGGCCCTCACCAAATGGTCTGAGCCGGCCTTGGAGGCGCTGTATGGGCTTCTGGGGTCATAGGGTGTGGTCTCATCAAATGGCGCGTCTTGGGTCCCCAGGGAGCCGAAAACCTCATCAGTGGAGACGTGATGGAAACGTTTATTGCCAGTTTTTCTGGCCGCTTCGAGCAAGGTGTGCGTCCCGATAACGTTCGTGCGTACGAAAGCCGCGCTGTCCAGAATGGAACGGTCCACGTGCGATTCGGCCGCGAAATGCACAATGATGTCGACTTCCTTGGCTAATTCGTCGACTAATTTGGCGTCGCAAATGTCCCCTTTGACGAATTTGTGCCTGAGATTTCCTTCCAAGCTTTTCAGATTCTCCAAATTCCCCGCGTATGTCAGCGCGTCCAAATTGACGATTTCATAATCAGGATATTTATTCAAAATATGATGGACGAAATTGCTTCCGATGAATCCAGCCCCGCCCGTTACTAAAATTTTCATAAAAATTTCAAAAGGATAAGTTAAGATCTTTGAATGCCGGGTGAGCCTTGTCTTTCTCCGACAAAATAGGGTTGTCTATCGGCCAATAAATTTTCAAGTCCGGATCGTTCCAAACGATCCCTCCTTCGCTCCCTGGAACATAAAAATTGTCGCATTTGTATTGGAACTCCGTGTAATCCTCCAAGGTGCAAAAACCATGCGCAAACCCCCTCGGAACATAGAGCATCCAGAAATTGTTCGCGGTCAGCTCGAACCCTTCCCATTTTCCATAGGTCGGAGAATCCTTGCGAAGGTCCACGATGACATCGTACACTGCGCCCTTGGTGACCCGCACCAATTTCGCCTGGGCATCGTCCCCTTTTTGGAAATGCAAGCCCCGAAGAACGCCCTTGGTCACAGATAAAGAATGGTTGTCCTGGACAAAGTCCGATTTTATCCCGACCTCTTCGAATTTCTTCTTGGAGTAAGTCTCCATAAAAAATCCCCTTTCGTCTTGGAACACCTGGGGCTTAATAAGATACGCGCCACCTAGGGTAGTTTCTTTTATTTCCATAATATTCCGTCATCCCGGACTTGCCGTGCCCTCCTTTGGAGGGATCCGGGATCTGCATTATATTAGTAAAAGATTCTGAATCAAGTTCAGAATGACATTGGAATTTTACTATATTGCTTTATAAAAAGCAAAAACCGCATCCTGACTTGCGGGATGCGGTCTATTGGCGACACCTATCAAATTTCGTCATTCGCATTGATCAGCAATCTGTATTTTTTTATGCCTCCTTCGTCGTCCGTTTGGTACAAAAGAAATGATTCCTGATCGGAATCGGTGTACGTGCGGTTTTCTTGCGAGATCTCTTCGAAAAGATCTTCGGCTTCGTCAGGGGCCAACCCGTTAGCGATAAAATATCGGATTATTTCGTCGCTCATCTTGGTCTTACTTCTGATATATACGTAAATATCCCAAGAAAACCATTTCTTGAATTTTTTCGCCCCCATCTTGCCTCTTTCATCCGCAAACTCGTATCTCTTATCGCGTATCAAGAATGAGAATATCGATTCGTCGCCCATCGGCCATCTCCTTTTTAAAGGTACTTTCTCTACTGCTCCAATCTTCCCAAAACCACATCCGAATTCATCCTGAATTCATAATCTTTCCAGACTCCGTTTTTGTCCTTGACGTGCACTCCCACGGGAATATCCAGAACACCGGACTGCTTTTGGATTTTGAGGTCGTAAGCGGAATCGGAACCTATTCCCTTGGGAAGATTATAAACCAACTCAATGGTTTTTTCCTGACCGATCGGAACGTTCACGCCGCCTCCGAAATATTGCCTGCCCAGCTCTTCGCCAAATCGAACATCATCGAAATTTTGCCACTGCGTCAGCCAGGAACCCCGGGGCACATAGACCCGAAGATATGAGAAATAATTCCTGGTCATCCAGTCTTTCTGTTTGGCGGTGTGCTTATAGGTGATTTTCAATTTAGCGACCGGGACTTCACCTGAAAGGTCGACGACATAATCAACCGCCCTGTTCACGTAATAATCGCTCTTGAAGGATCCGAGGTTCGCATCCACCATCATCAGATAATCTTTTCCCCAGGAGCTGTCGACCTCACCGGACCACCCGGCTGCCACGGCTATTTTTTGAATTTCAACATCCTTGAAATATAGCTGTATCTCTTTTTTATTCAAGTCTTCCAGAATCGTTTTCGCCAAGCCCAATTTGCGGTTTATCGGAAGGGTTGAGACCTTTTTTTCGATTTCCTCAGCCAATTCCCTCATTACGGATTTTCTTTCGACCCTCTCGATACCTTGCTGCTCGAAAGCTTTCTCCACCTGGTATTCCAAGGTGATGACCCCGTTCTCGCTGTCATATGTCCCAGGATAATCCTCAAGTTTTATGGGGCCCGTGACCTTAAGTATCGACTCAAGGACATTGGTCGTTATCCCGATCACTCCGTCCAGGCTTTCTTGTCCTCCTCCCAGGCGATAAAATTCCTCCGCTTTCTCGGCATTTACCTCGAAAGACGGAGAATAATTGGAATCCCGAAGCTTCCAAGATTTCACTCCCAGAGCCTCCCTCATTGGATACGGAGGTTCCATGCCTTCAGGAATGAGGCGATCAAAATTGGACAGGTCGTGCGTCTCAATGGAAACCATCTTGCCGTCTTTCATTTTCAAAATACCGAAGGTCCCGATGAATCCTCCCCCAGGCCTAAGCTCCAGGTTGTTCTGGAAAAGGACCATGAATGTTTTCTCCTCCCCGTCTTTTTTCAAAAGATAGTCTGATATTTTCGCGGCGTTTTTATAATCCTCTCCGTCTCCGCCCACAAAAGGCACGAACTCCAAAGCCGGCGCCATTCTCTGGATGCCGCTGTTCTTGAATTCCCAAAAGGCGGCCCAAAGCGCCAGGAAGATGGCGGAGCAACTCCAGAATATTATCCAGAATTTTAAACTGCGCTGTTTGGACATAAAGAGAGGAAAATTCTAAGCACTAAATTCTAAATCCTAAACGATTTTAAATTTTGGTTTTATTTAGAAATTAGATATTAGGAATTAGAAATTATGCGTCACATGTCCCCTTTGAGAAGCTTGTTTAGTCTTTCCCTGAGTTCCTCTTCCGAAGGCTCCTCCTTTTTCATCTCCACGAAACTTTGCGGCTCCTCAAGCTTCTCTTCGTTTTTTTCCATTTTTTTCCCGGGTTCCTCGAAAGGGAAAAATTCTTCAGCTATCGGGAGATTGGCCGGAGCAGAAGCGCTCCTAGCAGGCCCCTTCGGTATCTCAGGAAAGTTCGGATAATCGCCTTTGTCAAAACTAGCGACTTCTTCTTTTTCATGTTCTCCCAAATCGAAATAGGGCGCCGCAGGGACATCCCCCCCCATGGCTTCTTCTTCGAAATGATAAGGAATGTCCTGTGGAAGCCCTTCTTCCTGTTTACTTGCAGGTGATTCTTTTTCTTCGGTCTTTTTGGCGAATCTTTGTTTCAAATCGGCAAGCGGACTTTTCTTGAAGGAAGGTCTTTTCGGCCCGCCTCGACTCGCGGAGATAGCCGCTCGCCGACGCGAGGCGGGTCCGGACGGTTTTTCCAAAAATTCAAGCGAGTAATTCAAGAGCAATGAGGCCGCGAAACCGGAAAGAAGTGAGAGTAGTGCTGTGAAAAACCAGTTCCTCCATGAGGCGGAAACGAGGGGTCCGTCGATAATGCTGATGTTGAGATCGGTTTTGATGTTATAAAAATTTCCCACCACGTTGAAAAGCGTGTCGGAGGTTTTCCGCGAAAGCAGTTCCGCCTGCACGGGGGTTTTCCCGAAAACGGAAAGCGTGACGATGGTCCCTTGGTCGGATTTCCCACTGGAAACCTCGACTTGCCTGTTCCAGAGTTTTTTTCTTTCCCTGGGGTTTTTCCCGACAAAACCGTCTTTAACATCGGGATTGAATTTCAAGAGTCTTTCATAAAACGAAAGCGTCCTGGGGAATTCCGCGATATTTTCCACCACGGGTCCCGCTTGCCTGGAAAGGGTTTCGCTTTTCACCGCGACCAAAATAGTGACTGTCGATTTATATTCCTTAAATGCGTCGGCCAGGATAAACAGCGCCGTTACTGTGAAAATGACGCCCACGACCGAAACGCGGGTCCAAAAACGTCTTTTCTTGGGGATGTTTTTTTCTTCGTATGGATTGTTCATCTGTTTTGAATATAGGCTTAAAATAAGTGCTTGGCAACATATAAATATAACAGCCTGAGTCGAGAATGTCAACCCTGTTAAATGCCGTCTACGGCAATTTTGAGAAACAAAATTATTTAACAGGGTCAACCCTGTTAAATGCCGTATGCGGCACCGCCCCGAGGCGGATTTAACGGGGTCAACTACGGAATATTACAATTTTGACAACAAAAAAAACAGCCTTCGTGGAGCTGTTGGAAAAATGGTTTGGGCAGCGTCTTCAGTTGAAGATCACTGCCCCTCCTCTACATCTATGTCTTGCGACCTTCACGTGGAAGGTTTTTTTGCAAAGTCATGTTTGGAGTTGTCGTATAGGCTGGCCTCTTGAATATTGTTTTACGGTTTTAGCATATTGAACGGTCCGTCACCCACCTCTGGCGGTGTGTTCTGCCTTCCTCTGGAAGTGCAGAATCGGAAACCCCTCTGGGGAATTCCGAACGATTTTTGAAACGAATGTTTCAATTTGGGGTCCGGACTTTTTTTAGGAGTCCGGACCCCTGGTTGACATCAGCTGATCTCGAGCTCGGAAGGTTTCCGGCTTTCGAACAGCAGAATGACCTGCTTCTCGCGTTCAGTCGGAGCAGTGGGAGGATTCGCCTTGAGGGCGCAGTACTCCTTGTAGCTCCGGCGGACGGAGTCTTTCAGTTTTCCAACATTACCGCTGGATTCCGACCGGATGATCTTGGACGGATCGGTAACCGGCCTGGTGACCGATTCCGGGACATGGAGCATAACGTAACGCTCTCCGTCCGCGGTGATGGGCGGGGTATATTTCAGATTCTTCCCGCACACATCAGAGATGTCCAGAGTCACCGGTTCCGCCTTGCGGACAGCTTTCGCCACCCGCTCCGGCATATCGGAAAGCTGTGTTTCCACAGCTGCAACGCGCGTCGACAAATTGTCGACAGCTACGCGATTCTCCGCAAGACCCGTAGTCACCGGTTCCAATGATTGGCCCAGGTGATTTCGGTTGCGGCGTCCGGACCAAACCATGCAAACTGCGGCAATGATAATGCCTGCTACAAGCAGAATAATCATTCCGTACAGCGTGAGCCAACCCAGAGAGTTGACGGCGCCGTCGACGATGTCGATTTTTCTGTCGACTTCTCCGACAGCCTTTTTGTTATCCTTCGCGTCCTTGAAGTTTTCAGCGCCAAGACGTACGACGGTAACAAGAGCTCGGTTGGTAATCTCAGCCTCGCGCTTTGCCGCCGCTCTTGCTGCGGCCATCTGCTTCTCGGCGCGTCTCACCTCTTTGGTAAGAGCGTCTATTTCCACCTGGGTTGCCTCGTAGGACGGGGCATAACCAGTGGAACCGCCCAGCGACGAAATGTCTTCCGCTGCGAACCCCTGCGCCAAAGGCGCGAGGGTCCAAACCATGATCAGCATGATGATGATACCGACAATCTTTTTCATAGTATTTTCCTCCTTGGAAAAATCGGTTGAGGAGCGGGTCTCTTGCGAAACCCGCTCCCGAAGATTGATGTCAGCGTTTCATGTCAGCTTGTTCAGCCGGCATGGTGCGATCGCCTTTGAGGTGAAGCTCCTTGCTTTTGGCAAAGGAAAGCTCCGCCTCGCGTCCGTTGAGCTCCCTGACGGCCAAAGCCCAATTATAATGGACTCTGTAGAGAACTGCCAGCGCCCCTTCCAGGTCGCGGGTCCTCTTGCCGCTCGGTTCCCTGCCTTCCAGGAAATTCCTTTCGGATCTTCCGTAAGCATACATCGCCTCATGGAGATAGCGGGGATCATTGGTGCAATACCAGAGATCCATGTCGGCATCCCCGATCTGCTTCCAAAGAAGCTCGTTGTTCAGGCATTCATCGGGACAGTTCAGCGTCCCCTCCCTTAACGTTTCGATTCGCAGCAAAAGCGCTGACGGATCGCACGGCTTGGGCTGGGGCAGCTGCACAACCGGCGGAGCCGGCTGTCCCCCACATATCTCGGCTGAAAAGCCTTCAATGCGGGCGAACACGAATGCCGCGCCCGTCCCACCTTCCTGGGTATTCGTCCCGTTGGCGAACGCCGCATTTCCTGCGACGGAGCCACCGGTGGTGAACGCCCGAGTGATGGTTGAAACGACGGCTGCTAAATCCACGCCTCCCGCTCTTGATTCGGCGTACATCTGGAGATATTGGTCATAGGGGATCAAAATATTCGCCCCATAGTCCATAGCGTCCAGATATGCCTGCGCATTGTAGTACATGGGCAGGACCGGCTTATCCTTCTTATGTTTACTCACGTAAACGAAGGCGCCGGCAATCTGGATGTTCGCCAGGCCGAAACTCTCCAGTCTCTTCATTTCCATGAAGTAAACCGGAGCGTGGTTCGGAAACTGACTGAACTGCCTTTTGATGAACGGATGGGAAATAATCCTCCCGCTCACTGCGGCCCAATTCTCAGACCCCGACCTCTCCATCGCGTCGACGATTATCTGGAAATTCGCCGCATTAAAGGGTTCGCACTCGCCCATGAACGCCGAAATCGACGATTGGACGGCCAAATGCCCGCTACTGGGCATCGCGATCGGCAACTGCACCCCGTGCGAAAACGCCTGGGGAAGAGCGCCGATGCTCCGGCTGTTGTCCTCGAAATTAACCTCGGAGATGGACTTGGAATTACCCGAGTCCTTGATTGTCTGCTTCTGCTTTTGCAGTTGCTCTTGTTGCTGCCACTGGTCCTGATCCTGTTTGAGGCCAATACCGATTTTAATAGTGGTGTCGTCCGCCAGCACGAAGCTTGCGGAAAAAGAAAACAGAACTGCCAACGCTACCACTTTCATCGCAACCTTTTTCATGGTTTCCTCCTGATATGGGTTCGAAGTTCCTTCCGTTCAAATATATAAACCGTAACTATTCGGTTGTCAAAGAATAACCTATACTTTCACGGAGCTTTCCGGATAAACCGTAAAGCGCCGAATCGAATATATGTAATAATTGTTAACTTGCTATATTAGCAGAAAAAATGGGTTTTGTCAATGGTATGCCTAATTTTGGCCCAAACAAGGCGCAATTCAGCTAGAGAATATTTAAAATTCTTGCAAATTGCGCCTTGTTTTTATTTCACGATTTCCGCTTTAACAATGACCCTTTTCAGAGTCGTTCCCAGCGGCCAGCAAGTCGACAAGGTCAGCGTCGAGCCTTTTGTTTGAGCGAAGATCCTTTCATCGTCAGCCGAAGTGGTGAATTTCTCACTAACCTTGAAGCGGTAAAGAATAGTCCTTCCGTTTTTCTGGGTAGCTTTGACGGTCACGACATCCCCGATTTCCAAATCATTGAGATTTTTGAATACATGGTTGTAATCACCCTTGGCCCAGACGTAGTTACTTGAGTGGCCGGAAATGACCGCATTGCCGCTTTGTCCTGGGGCGGCAGAATTTGGATAGTGACTCAGGCCGTCTTCGAGGTCTCTGAGCATATCCTTTTCACTTTCGCTTTTTGACCAGACCATCGGCGCTTCAACGGAGATTTTGGAAATGGAAACTTCCATCAGAGGCTTGGCATCTCCGGACGCGTCCGGATCATATCCGTTAGCCACCTCTTCCCTGTCCGAATATCCATCCTTGTCCGTATCTGCGACATTGGGATCGGTCAGATGTACGAATTCCTGATAGTTCGAAAGACCGTCACCATCGGAATCGGAATTATAGAGGTCCTTTCCGGAGAGCGCATGGACTTTCGCCCATTGGGCGAAATCCGCAAGGCCGATTTCTCCCGAACCTATTTCCGCCTTGAGCTCATCGCGAAGGTTCAACTCCCTGATGGCTTTTTCTTGGGGGGATTCTTTTTGGGAAAAATCCAGATCAAAGTTTACCAGATAGAAGATCCCCAAAAGTATGGCTAAAAAAAGGCCGGTAAAAAACACGGCCTTTTTTAGTTGATATCCCGATTTTGGAAAAACATTCAACATCGGATTTATGCTTATATCAAGTTAGGTTTAAACGAAATATCTCTTTGTTCCAACGTAAGCGGCTATGGAAGAAATAATAGTCAGTCCAGCTGCTGCGGTCGCTCCGCTTCCAGTGGCAGGAACCCTTTTCTTGCGATCATCCTTTTTCTTCCTTTTCTTGTCTTTGTCATCATCGTCGTCATCGTCGTCATCATCCTTGTCGACATCTACGTCGATTTTTTGCTCTTGGGACTGTGACTGGGATTGATCCTGGGATTGGACCTGGGACTGCGATTCAGATTGGGAATCTGAGTAAGAGTCGGAATCGGAATAGGACTGATCGGACGAGTCATCCTGGTAAGATGATCCCGGATTGGATTGTGACTGCTCCTGCTCTTGTTCCTGGCTCTGTTCCTGTGATTGCGATTGTGATTGCTCCACGTCGATGTCTATCTCGATGTTCGTTTCACCATAAGTGGTGCGCGCCAAAGACAAAATGCCGATAGCCACGATAACCACTACGGACATATAGATTGAGACTCTCTTCTTCATATGCTTATTTATAAAAAATAAATTAATTAACGCTTCTTTTGCGAAACATTAGAGGTTAGCATAAAACGGTATTTTTGTCAAGTACGCACAAACAAAAAACCTCCGCTGGGCAGCGGAGGTTTTTGAGTTTTATTTGAAGTGTTTTTTAGAGCTGCAACGGGATTTTCAGTTCCTCTTCCCCGCGGAAAACGGTCAATTCAACCTGATCGCCTTTCTTGTATTGGTTTATTAGATTGGAAAGCGGATTTGAAAGATCCACGTTTTTATCGTTTACGGCTGTGATGATGTCATTGATCCTTAGTCCCGCTTTCTGCGCCGGCGAGCCGTCGATCACTGCCAAAGATGAAAGTCCTGAAGGAGAAAAGACGAGGGCTCCGCGGTCCTTTTTTACGTCATGCGAAAGCGTGTATTCTTTAGTGATCGTGATGTAATAAGCTCCCAAAAACGGCGTTTTCTCCAGATCCCCGTTAAGCACCCTGTCGAGGGATTTTTTAACTGCGTTCGAAGGTATTTGGAAAAAGAAATCCTGGTTGTCGATGGAGATTTTTCCATTGATTCCGACCAAGCTTCCACC
Source organism: Parcubacteria group bacterium GW2011_GWC1_45_14 (assembly GCA_001001345.1). Taxonomy (GTDB): domain Bacteria; phylum Patescibacteriota; class Minisyncoccia; order Moranbacterales; family GWC2-37-73; genus UBA12053. The sequence continues at coordinate 15,800 of LCKI01000006.1, forward strand.
GTAACTTATGACCGGTCCACCCAAATAGTTTTGCTGGTTATCGAAATCCGTCTCGAAAACCCCTTCCAATTTCTCGGAGGATGCGACCGTCTTTCCGCTTAGATTGAAAGACTTATTGATGTTACTAAGAAGTCCTGCGGAAAACCTGTTCTGGTATTCACTGAAAGAGTTACCGATAGAAACAAGTTTTTTACCGGGCTTGAAATCGTCGGAATTGGCGAAATCAATGGATGGCAGGTTACTGGCTTCGATTTTGAGATAGGCAAGATTGGAAAACTCGTCTATACCGAGAAGCTTGGCGTCGTATTTGTCGTTGTTATAAAGCAACACCGCATAGCTGGCGTCGCTCTCAAAAATGGTGTCCTTATAGGTAACGATAACTCCGTCGCCGGTGACCAAAATTCCGGTCCCGCTTATGCTCTCCGGTCTCACTTCCCTGCCTCTGGCAGATTGAGCCCTGGAATCGATGGAAACGATGTTAACGACCGCGGTCGAGGCGCGTGAAGCTATCTGATTGACCGAATCATCCTCTTTAACCGTAACCTGCTCGGTCTTGTTGATTATGGTGACATTCTCGGAAGCGTTCTTGAAAAAGGAAAACTTTCCAAAGAAGGAATTTTCGCTGAGGCGTGGAAACAGATATCTCTCCATGTAGGCTCCGCCCAATCCGCCCACCGCAAACACTGCCACAAAAAAAAGAGCCCCCAGTGCCACCAATTTTCCCTTATTATTGCTATTTTCCATTTTTATACTAAAAAAATTATTATTAAATCGCGATCAGACCACAGGCAGCCACCTGGAGCTCATCAAAACCATAGTAGCAAGAATGCCAAAAAAGACAATGTTTGTGACCACTCTGCCCTTGGACATTATTTTCAAAAAGTAACTTTGCACCATATCCCAAAGAACATAATAGAAAATCAACATCGTCACCCCGGTCGTAAGGTAACCAAAAGGCCAGAAATTCAGAACCCAGGAAATCTCCGTCATGGCCAGTCCGATGACCAGGCTATACAGCCAGACTTTCCCTTTATCCTCCTCAATGAGCTGGAAATATTGGTAGCTTATGAGTGTCGTGGGCAAAAGGAAAAGGATCATCACGACCCAAAGAGGAATGGAAAAATTCAAATATATTCCATACGCCGAACAGTAGAAAAGGAAAATGGCCGAGACCGCGGTCGCCGCGATCATTCCCCTTGCCGTCTGGTCCTTGTGGCAAGACTTGAATCTATAAAGCCCAAGCAAGCAGAAATAGTAAACTATGGAAGTCAGGACAATGAAAGCGAACTTCTTGGTATCCGAATCAATGAAAGCCAAGAGGCCCACCGAAGAAAGTCCCAGCATTATCGGTATGGGAAGCATCGCCCATCTCTTCCCTATCTTAAGCGCGCTGACTCCTAAAACCAGGACGTAGACAATGGTAATCAGGAAAAGTAGCGAGAGGTTGCCAGATACAAGGGAAGAAAGAAAATCCGAAACCGACTCGCGAACGACCGCTTCCAAGATCAGGAAAAATAAGACGCTATGCATGAAAACACGCAAGTGGAAAAACATATTTTGTTTTTTATCTTCACTTTTGTTTATAAGGAGAACTCTATCCTATCGTTTTTCATCGACACTTTCACCTTGTCTCCTTCTGTTATTTTACCCTCTATGATTTTTAATGCAAGTTCATCCAATATTTCGCTCTGGATCACCCTCTTGAGCGGCCTGGCCCCATAGAGCGGATCGTATCCTTTGCCTGAAAGATAGGTCCGAACCGGCGCCTGGATCCTGAGGACTATGCTCTTTTTCAAAAGCCTTTCTTGCACGTTCTGAAGCTGAAGATCCACGATCTTTTCCAGATCTTTTTTTTGAAGGGGATGGAATATTATTATCTCATCGATCCTGTTAAGAAACTCCGGCTTGAAGTTCTCCCGAAGACTCGCCATGACTTTCTCCCGCATTTCTTTTTCGCCGACCCCGGAATCTTTTCTTTCCCCTTGGAATCCCACGGTTTTAGAGCGATAAATTATATCAGATCCGACATTGGAGGTCATAATGATTATGGTATTTTTGAAATTGACGATCCGTCCTTTCGCGTCAGTCAGCCGGCCGTCGTCCATGATTTGCAAAAGGATGTTGAAAACTTGCGGATGGGCTTTTTCAATCTCGTCGAAAAGCACGACACTGTATGGATGCCTCCTGATAAGTTCCGTGAGTTGCCCTCCTTCTTCATATCCGACATACCCCGGCGGAGAACCTATGAGCTTGGCCGTCGAATGAGGTTCCATATACTCGCTCATGTCCAGCCTTATCAAGGCCCTTGTATCGTTGAAGAGGAATTCCGCCAACGTCTTGGCCAATTCGGTTTTCCCCACGCCAGTGGGCCCAAGGAAGATGAACGAGCCGATAGGTTTGCCCTCCTCGGAAATGCCGGCTCTGGATCTTCTAATCGCGTTGGAAACGACTTTGATGGCTTCGCCCTGTCCAATGACTTTTTTCTCGAGTTCCATTTCCATCTCAGCCAACTTCTCCATTTCCCCTTGGAGCATCTTCATGAGGGGGATCCCAGTCCAGCGTGAAACGACCCTGGCAATATCCTCTTCGGTGATTTCCTCTTTTAAGATGGAATTTTCCTTTTGGATTTTTCCCAGCTTTTTTTCCTCCTCTGCCATTTTCTTTTCCAATTCGGGAATCCTGCCATAACGGATCTCAGCTACCTTATCCAACTCACCTTTCCTTTCTGCGAGCTCCGCTTCCGATTTCAGCTTATCTATTTCCTTTTTGTGCTGCCTGCTTTGGGTTATCAAATCCTTCTCCGTCCTCCATTGCAAAGTCAATGAATTCGATTTCTCCTTAAGCTCAGCCAATTCCTTGTTTATCTGCATTATCTTCTTGCGGGTATCTTTGGATTTTTCCCGCTGCAAAGCTTTCTTTTCAATTTCCAATCTGCGGATATTCCTTTCCAATTGATCGATTTCCGTCGGCATGGAATCGATCTCCATCCTGCGGGCCGAAGCCGCTTCATCGATAAGATCGACCGCTTTGTCAGGCAGAAACCTGTCGGAAATGTAACGCTGGGAAAGGGTCACGGCGGCCTGAAGAGCCTCGTCTGTAATCTTTACTCCGTGATGGAGCTCATATTTCTCCTTGATACCGCGAAGGATCGCGACAGTGTCCTCGGTCGAAGGCTCGCTCACATAAACAGGCTGGAAGCGGCGCTCCAAGGCTGCGTCCTTTTCGATATACTTCTGATATTCTTTGGTAGTCGTCGCTCCGATCGTCCTGAGCCTTCCTCTAGCCAGGGCGGGCTTCAGCATGTTTGAAGCATCCAAGGAGCCTTCGGTAGCGCCAGCTCCGACAAGCGTATGGAGCTCATCGATAAAGAGGATGTATTTACCAGCCGCCCTTTCCGTTTCCCTTAAAATAGCCTTGAGACGATCCTCGAATTCTCCGCGGAATTTCGCACCGGCCAAAAGCGCCCCAAGATCGAGCGAAACGATTTCTTTGTTTTTAAGATTTTCAGGAATGTCTCCGGATGCGATTCTTTGCGCCAAGCCCTCAACGATTGCGGTCTTTCCTGTTCCCGCCTCACCGATGAGCACCGGATTGTTCTTGGTCCGACGGCTGAGCACCTGCATAACGCGCCTGATTTCCTCGTCGCGCCCGATCACCGGATCGATTTTATCGGCGCGGGCCAATTCAGTCAGATTGATCGTGTATTTTTCGATAACCTGGAACTTTCCCTCCGGCTCCGGGGAATCCACTTTCTGCGCGCCCCTGACTTGGGAAATTATCTTAAGCGTCTCATCATATCCGACTCCGAACCCCTCCAGAAATTTTTTAGCCGGGGAGTTCGCGCCCAGAAGCGCCAGCAAAAGATGCTCCGTGGAAACGAATTCGTCGCCGATTTTCCCCATCTCGTTTTCGGCTTGCTCCAGGACCTGGACCAAGGCCGGGGTGACGAAAATCTGCCCAATTCCGCCCATAGCCATCTTGGGATATTTCCCGATTTCCACCATGGTGTCGCTTTTGATCTTCTCCGTATTGGCGTTAAGTTTTTCCAATATGACGGAAACTATGGAGCCCTCCTGGGAAACGAGGGCGTTGAGAAAATGAAAAACGTCTACCTGCTGCTGACCCAATGATATAGCAAGTTCTTGCGATTTTCGCAGGACTTCCTGGCTTTTTGTTGTGAATTTTCCTATATCCATAAATTCATTAAATCACTAGAGCATTAAAACAAATCGAAAATATATTTACTTGAAATCATATTATTCGAATACCCCTTGTTTTAATGCTTTTATGTTTTTATGCTTTAATGGTTTTTTTACTGCCTTTCCTCTAGAACGACCTGGATTTGTTTTTCAGCTCCCTTGCTCCAGATTTTCAAGGTGACGGTGTCACCTACTCTCTGCTCAGAAATGATGTCCCCCATCTGGTTGTTATCATCTATCTTCCGGTTATTTATCTCCAAGATGATGTCATTTTCCATCAAGCCGGCTTTATCAGCTGGTGAACCCGGAATAACGGCCAGTTCGGATAGACTGCTGCCGCGTTGGATCAAAACGCCGTAATCAAAAGGCAGATCATTATTGAGCTGCAATTCCCTGGAAAGCGGAATATATCTCACTCCCAGAAAGGGCACTGAAATTCTCCCTGTCTGCTTGACCTGATCAGTGACCCTTTTGACTTGGTTTATCGGAAGCGCGAATCCGATGTTTTGAGCTCCTCTGGCCATGGCGACATTCATCCCTACGATTTCCCCTTTCACGTCTATAAGCGGCCCTCCTGAGTTTCCAGGATTGATCGCAGCATCGGTCTGGATGATATCGGTAAGTCGCTCTGTCTGCGTTCCAAAATCAGTTCCCGCAATCACGGTCCTTCCGAGTCCGGATATTATGCCCCTGCTTACCGTGTTGGAAAATTCACCGAGCGAATTACCTATGGCTATGACGGTCTGCCCTATCTGTATGGAACCTGAATCGCCCAGCGGAAGCACCGGAAAACCTTCGCCTTCGATCTTTATTATCGCTATGTCATGCACCGGATCGCGCGCCAAGACTCTGGCGGGGTATTCCTTTTCATCATTGGTAATGACGGTATACTCAGCGTTCACATCCTCCACCACATGCTTATTGGTGGCTATCATCCCGTCGGCCGAAACGAAAAATCCCGACCCTCCTCCGATTTGCTGTCTCTGCGTCGAATCCCCGTCAGGCAAAAATTCGAATCCAAAGAAATCGAAATTGCGCAAATTGGGGACCTCCTTGGTAATAGCGATGCTGACGACGGCTGGAGAGGCCTGTTTGACCACCTCGATTACGGCTGAATCCTCAATGATAATACTCTGGGTATTTATGATCTTCTCGCCTGTTCCGAAATTTTTAAGCTTGCCCAAAAAGGATCCCGAATCGAAAATATTAGCCATTCCTCCAGCCATAAAACCGAAAACGGCTCCGAAAAAAGAAGCTAGGAAAATGATTCCGATGACGGCCAGCACGGTCTTGGCCGGAAGAGATTTCCTGTTCTTTTCGACAGCGTTTTCAGCTTCACCGCTGTTTGACAGATCGATTTCTTTTTTTTCCATAATATCCATATGATTTTTATACAGCCAAAACTCAACTTCCGCATCAGAAGTCGAGTCTAGCTGAGAACTATGATAATATCGATACCTAAAGAAATTTATTCTATGGAAATAGCGTTTACAGGACAGCTATCAACCGCTTCCTGGCAGTTGCAATCGCCGCATTCTTCAGCTACAACTTTGGACTTGCCGTTCTCGATATGGAATACATTGGGGCAAAGAGATTCGCAAGTTCCGCATCCGATGCAAAGATCTTCATTCACTGTTGGTTTCGCCATACTTTTTTCCCCAAATAAACCTGCTTTGCAGAAAATTACCCGGGTTTTTCTTATTTATTAATAAATTATTAATCGATTGTTCTCATGTGGATCCCTAAAACATCACCGATATATCCCCTTCCGAACCTTCATACGTCTCTCTTTCGAAAATCTTCATCTGTTCTTCCCTAAATTCAACTATGGCATTCTGCTCGTCCCAATAATAATCCCTGAGCAGGATACTGACACTCATGTTTTTCATCTGCTCCCCCAGCCAATCCCCGAAAGTCATCTTTCTTGCGAATATCTGTCTTATCCTGACCATATCAACCCCGTCTTCTTTTTTGTTTTCCTCGACTTTGACGATGTGGTATCCCAATTGGCTTTCGATAATTTCCATCTTATCCTTCCCGACCGATTCAGCGTTGAATATCTTCTCAGCTATCTCAGGCAAAAGCTGGTCTTTCGCTATCCAACCGAAATCCCCGCCATCCTGGGCGGATGCTCCCTGGGAGTAAGTCCTCGCCACCTCCGCGAAATCCTTTCCCTCATCCAGATCCTTCTTAGCTTTTTCGATAAGTTCGCTGGCTTTTTTGTCGGAAGAAATTTCCCCTGCCACTTCCGCTTCCAATTTCTGGCTGTATAGTATTGGCATCACTATCCGCTCCTTGAATTGTTCCAAGTTCCATCCGTACATCTTTTCCAAATTTCCATCAACCTCTTCTTTCGTTCCAAGCCGCTCAAGTTCTTTGGAAACGACTTCATCCACGTCCTCCTTTGCAATTGTAATACCTCTCCTTTTAGCCAGTATTTCAATGACTTTATCCTCTATGGCCTTGTTTAAAATTTCCTTTTCCTTCAATTTTAGACGTTTTTTACCTTCTTCAGTTGAAAAATCAACCCGCATTCCGATTTTAGAAAAATCCTGGCTTTCATAAAATTTCCTTATAGCTGCAAGGTTCTCCCTGATCACGGATCCATGGATCAAATTCGTGCTTTCCACTACCGCGGCAGGATAGAAAAAGTTTTCGGCGACTTTCCCCAAAAAGCTGTCCTTTTCAGGGGAAAAGAAATATATGACACCTGCCAGCGAAAGAAACAGGGCGGCGATCAAAACAACTGCGGCTGAAGCTATGGTTTTGATCTTGAAGTTCTTCTCTGTTACCGGATTTTCGGTTTTAATTTGGTCTGTTTCCTTTTCCATTTGTTTGTTTTAATGTTTTTCCTGCAAATTGAAGAACCGGTTCCACCATTTCCTATAGTTTTTAATTTCCGGAGAGGGAGCCGTGGGTTGCTCGGGCGCTTCCGCTTGATCCCCCTTTATCATCGCAACCGGCCTTATTTCAACGACCTTCTCGTCCTCTTTTTTGAGATTGAGTTTCTCTTTGGCTATTTTTTCGCGGAATTCGTTGGTGTCAAAATAGGATATTTTCTCTTGCAAGCCACCGTTCTCCGCTCTTATCTGCTCGGCCTCCTGACGGAGCGCTTCAATTTCTTTTTCAATCTTCCTTCCCCTATACGCTTCTTTACCAGCCACGTATATCACATAAATAGCAGCGACGCTTCCGATGACGAAAAGCAGCATAGCTAAGGAAAATTTCTTTTTCATCTTTTCGCGTTGTTGTTAGATATTGAACATCGGCGCGATAGAAAAACCTATCATCGATACGACCGCAAGCACGGAAATAATTATCCAAATGATGCGTATTCTTTTTTTGAATCTTTTTGAACCCATATGCCAATTATAAATTGATATTTACCCCAGGGCAAGCCCTGGACCCTTCGGGCTGGGCGACAAGCCGCGGGGTATCGATTAATTTCTTGTTTTCACTCGCTCGGAAATAAAAAATCTTTTTCATTTCTCTCGCTACGTTCAACAATAGTAAATTTTTTATTCAAGGTAAACCCCGTTGTTATCTCTTAAGAACAGCTAGGTAGGCTTCGGATGGGACATTGACTTTTCCTATGCTGCCCATCTTCTTTTTCCCTTTCTTTTGTTTATCCAAAAGTTTGTTTTTCCTCGTTACGTCTCCTCCATAGAGACCCGAGATGACATCCTTGCGGTACGGTTTGATTGTTTCGCGAGCCACCACCTTCCCTCCGATCACGGCCTGCACCGCGATGGCGAAGTTCTGCCTAGGAATTGCATCCTTCAGCTTAGTCACAATAACAGCTCCTTCTGAATGCGCTTTTTCTTTTGGAACGATGCGCGAAAGCGCCTCGACCTTCTCTCCGGCCAACAGGATGTCCAGTTTGACCAAATCGGAAGATCGGTATCCGACGAATTCATAATTCATCGAGGCGTAACCGGAAGTCGCGCTCTTGAGATCGTCGTGGAAATTGACGATGATGTCGGTCAGCGGTATCTCGAAAGAAATAAGGATTCTTTCCATATCCAGATATTCCGTATTGAGATAAATCGATCGAAGATTATTCATAAGCTCCATGATCGATCCCAGATATTGGGAGGGCGTGATGATTTCCAATTTCACATAAGGTTCAGCTATGTCGTCAATAAGGGTCGGATCAGGCATATCCATGGCCGAATATATTTTCTGCGCCTCTTGCCTTCCCCTTAATCTGACCTCATATACGACGCCGGGAGTGGTGATAGTCGGGGTGAAATTAAATTCCCTTTCCAATCTCTCCTTGATAATTTCGAGATGGAGAAGCCCCAGAAATCCGCAACGGAATCCCTTGCCGAGCGCCGGATTGCTTTCCGGCTCGAATACGAAAGAGGCGTCGTTAAGTTTTAGCTTATCCAAAGAATCCCTCATCAGGTTGTAAGTATCCCCATCGGTAGGATAAAGACTGGCATACACTACCGGCCTCACCTCTTTATATCCTGGCAGCGCCTGAACTTTTTCCGCACCAGGTTTTTTCGATTTTTCATACATGCGCGAATCGGTCACGGTGTCTCCAACGCGGCAAAAATCAACGCTTTTGAGTCCAGTGGCGATATACCCAATATCGCCGGCCCGCAGCATAGCTGAAGTGACCATATTCGGCTTGAAGTGGCCGACCTCAATAACCATGCTATCCTTGGCTGTTGCCATCATGGTGATCAGGGTGTCTCTCCTTACTTCCCCATCCACGACGCGCACGAAAGCCAACACCCCTTTATAGGTGTCGTATTTCGAATCGAAAATCATCGCGCGAAGAGGCTTAGTGATATCCCCTTTTGGAGAGGGTACCTTTTCTACGATAGCCCTGAGGATCTTGTCCACCCCGGCCCCGGTTTTTCCGGAAGCTTCAATGATTTCCTCTTCCTTGCATCCTAAAATATGAATGATTTCCTTTTTGGTCTTTTCCGGATTGGAATTCGGAAGGTCAATCTTGTTTACGACCGGAATGATTTCCAGTCCCTGTTCGATCGCCAAATAGAGATTCGAGAGTGTCTGAGCCTGCACGCCCTTGGTTGCATCAACCAAAAGCACTGCTCCCTCTACGGCAGCCAGTGACCTTGAAACCTCATAACCAAAATCTACATGTCCCGGAGTATCGATAAGATTCAAAGTGTATTCCACTGCGTCCTGAGTATAATTCATCCTCACGGGCTGGAGCTTGATGGTGATTCCCCTTTCCCTTTCCAAATCCATCTGATCCAGAAGCTGCTCCTTCATCTTCCTCATTTCCACGGTTTTAGTCTGCTCCAAAAGACGGTCGGACAAAGTGGATTTTCCGTGGTCAATGTGCGCTATGATACAGAAATTCCGTATATTTTTCTGGTAATCGTTGTTCATAAATATATGATGCTAATCCGCGAATAAACGCCAACCTGCGAATTGCGAATAATTTTCTTAGCTTTTCTAATCTTACAGGCAAAAAGCCGAATAATCAAGGATTTGGCCGACTGGATTCATAATCGCAAATCCGAGCGCCTGCATACGTACATACGCACGTACGTACGTGCGTATGTACGAAAAAATCCCTCCGAAGAGAGATTGTCTTTATCTTTCACCACCTATCACCTAAAACCTAGCACCTACCCCCCCTACAATCCCGTCACATCCCCCGTATCCTCCGCGATATGCTTTTTGGCTTTGAAAAGTTTCCTGGTGACGGACTGGGTGAAGCTGAAAAATTCTTCGACCTTGAGATAATAGCAAAGAAGTGAAAAAGCGGCCGCTCCGAACCCTCCAGCCACCACGAGCTGGGTCAAAATGGCCATGAAGGTATCCAATTCCCCCCTGGTGCCGACGACGATCTTTCCGAACTGCGCCGCAGCTCCGGCTCCGAGCGCTGCGACTGTGATTTTCAAGACCGCTTTGGCGATCTGCTTTTCTTCGAGATTATCAAAATTTCTTCTAAGCAAAAGCAGCAACAAGACCATGTTAACGATAGAGGAAACCGAGAACGCGATCGCCAATCCGAGAATCTGGAATTTGCCGATAAGTAAAAATACCAAAAATATGTTCACCGCTTCGGAAAAAAGAGCCACATAAAAAGGGGTTTTGGTGTTCTGGATCGCATAGAAAGACCTGGCTAGAAGCGGAATAAGCGCCTGAGCGAAAAGACTGGCCGTCAAATATCCCAATGTCGTGAAAGTCAAAATGGTGTCTTCCCAATCGAAATTTCCAGCCCCCAAGACCACACGCACGATCTGCGCGCGAAGGACATAAATCAAAATACTGATCGGAATCACGAAAAAGAGCACTTGGCGAAACGTCCTGGAAAAAGCGTGTGCGAATTTTTCTTTTTCTTCTTTAGCATAATAAGCACTGAGCGTCGGAAAGACCGCGATGGCGAAAGACACCCCAAAAAGCCCCAGGGGCGTGCTTTGGATATTGTTAGCGAAGGTGAAAACGGCCAAACTTCCCGCCGCCAAAGTTGAAGCGAAAATCGTGATGACCAGAAAATTTATCTGATTAACCGCTACTCCCAACATCCTCGGGACCATCAGATGGATAACTCTAATGACATCCTTATTACGAAGGCTTCTTGCGGGCATCAAACGGAACTTGAAACCGGAAAGCTTCACCGCCGGATATTGGATAAGCATATGTAAAAGCGCACCCAGAACGACTCCCCAGGCCAACCCGACCGGACCCATGAACCTGACCAAGAAAACCGCGCCGAAGATAATTCCGACGTTGTACATTATCGGAGCCAGCGAATAGATGAAGAATTTCTTCATGGAAACTAACACTCCCCCGAATATCCCGCTTATTCCCAAAATCAGAGGACTGAGGAACATGATCCTGGTCAACAGCACGGTGAGTTGCATTTTTTCCTCGCCGAAACCGGGAGTGATGGCCCGCATCACGAAGGGAGCATTGATAGCGAGCAAAACGACCAGAATTCCCATGATGATTATCTGCAAATTCAAGACTCCGGAGGCGAGGTCCCAGGCCTCCTCTTCCTTGTCCTTGGAGATGAGCTGGGTAAACACCGGAATGAACGCCGCGCTGAGCGCTCCCAAAATCAAAAGATTATAAACGAGATCCGGAACACGGAAAGCGGCGTAGTAGGCGTCCAGAATATCTCCTGCTCCGAAAGTGGAAGCCAGAATCCTGTCACGAACAAGACCCAGAAGCCGGCTGGCCACTCCTGCCAAGGAAATTATGAAAGCGGCGGCCGCAATCGATTGCGTCGGTTTTCCGCTGAAAAAATTATTTTTTACGAGTTTGCTGATCATTGTGAAGGTTATTTCTTTTCAAAAACCACTCCCATGAATTTATCAGTATTGAGCTTGCCGGTCAATCTTAACATTCCCGAATTGCTTTCGGCGTTATCAGGATAACTCCACTTCTTGCCATAAGAATCAGGATATGTCACTTCGGAAACTAAATCGCTCCCGACGCTTCCTGCTTGTTTTTGCGCCACCAGCGAATAGGAATCCACATGCTTGTCGGAATTGAAAAGTGCAGGGAAAAGCTTGAACGGCAAAACATACTTGTAGGTTATCGTCATGGTTTCCTGAGGACTAACGTATGTCCAGTTGGCAAAAACCGTCTTTCCGTCCTCCTTATAGATCCTGGTTCCGGTGTTCTCATCCGTGACCACACTTTCTTCTTCGCGCTGGACAAGCTTGTCTTTCTTGAAACCGAGCTTCTCGTAATCGAGCGGTGGTTCGTTGATTTCCCTGGTTTGCCCTTCCACGCTCAAGAGCTGCGATCCCTCGGGTACATACACGCGCATATAGTTCGCATTGACCTTGTTCCACCATTCATAATCAGAGTTCCCTCCATTGTGCTTCCTGGTTACGGAAACGGTGTTGACGATTGAACCAGCCTCCGATATTTCGGCTTTGTGCGATATCTTTTCTTCAATTATACCGTCAGTCTTATACCCATTGATATTGGTATTGATGACGCTGAGATAATCCTTTTTCGAATCCAATATTTCTCCCGACCATTTTTTCTGCGAGATTATTTCCTGGAGATCCTTATTTTCTGAATAAATCAAAATATGCTTTTCTCCGAGACCTTCCAAGAAGACCTGCGCTGAGCGCAAAAAGGTCTGCGGATCTTTTGAATTCACGATGCGGTCCAGGACCATCGGAGCTAGGTCTGAAAGAATCTTTTTAGGCCTGTTTTCTTCTTTGTCATAACCTTCCTCAACTTCATACTGCGTCTGCTCGATAAAATTTTCACTATCCAAAACGACATCGTATTCCTCCATTTCAATCGGTCCCGTTATTTCCAAAAGTTTTTGCAAAATCACCGGGGTGAAAGTGATCACGCCGTCGACCGTAGGACCCCCGGTCTTTTCATAAAAAAGGATGGCTTCTTTCGCGGAAGTCGGGAAATTCGGAAACCAATTGCTGTCATGAAGGCTCCAGGCTGCGCTTATTTTTTGAATCGGCTTTGGCGGAACGATCTTGTCAGTCAGCTGTCCGTCCGGATTGAATATCCCGTCGATGAAAAAATTCTTCACGTGACCATTGGAAATATCCAGCAAGCCGTAACTGCCGATGAATCCCCCGGTCGCCCTCATCTCGTTGTTGTTCTGGAAAAGGAAGAGATATTTTCTCGGTCCGTTCCCACCCAGAAGATCGGCGAAGATGTCGCTGTTTTTCAAAAACGCTTCGGAAAATTCCAAGATCCGGGGAAGCTGCTGCCTGAGCAAGAGGAATTTGTCCCGCATCTCTTCCGGAAGATCGTCTATCTTGACCTTTTCTACGTTTTGATGGGCGAGATTGAGTTCACCAGTTGCCGCCTCCATGGATCGCTCCGTTTTCTTGAACAACTCCAAGAAAGAAACTTCGTTTTTCTCCGTCAGGGGATTTTTAACAACTGAGATTTCCTTCACTACCTCGTTCATATATCCCCCAGCCAATGAAAGATGTCTTCCGGCTTCCAGGATATTTTTTCCCGAAGATATCTTGGATATATATGGAAAGAATCGCGAACCCTCATTAAGAAGAGCGCCCATCCGATCCATTTCAGTTGAAGCTTCAGAAAAATATTCGAACGCCTGGGTGAATTTCTCCGACGATCCTTCGAAATTCTGATTGGAGATTTCCGAAATGGCGGCGGTCAGACTTTCATATCCTTCCTGGCTCACTCCGAGGACATTGCCCTTGATCCCGATTCCTTTGTAGGCGAAAGAAACTCCTCCGATTCCAGTTACGACCAACAGGCCGGCAAACACGAAGACCAGCGCCGCCTTCCTAGTGTCAGTTGAAAATAAATTCCCAGAAACGCCGAATATATCCCCGAATGTGAAATGGCCCGTGCGCATCGACCTTCTCATTTTCTTTTCCCTCCGCTCAGCTTCCTTTTGCAGTTTCTCCTCCAGTCTCCGTTCTTTTTTCTCCCCAAGCAAATATTCCTTGCGTATTCTCTCATTCTCCTTCTCCTCCTCCCTTTTTATTTTTTCTGCCAGCTGAAGCTCCTGCTCCCATTCGGAGCTATCCACCGTTGAAAACGCATTCTTATCTTCAATTCTTCCTCCTCCGCGCTGCCTTGAAAGTTCGGCTTCCAACAGCTCGACTCTTAATTCCAACTCTTCCCTTTTTCTGATCTCCTCTTCGATCCGTCTTTTTTCCGAATCGCTCTCATATCCCTCGAGCATAACAGGGACGTCTCTTTCCAGATTGGCCGAGAAAAAATCGACTGGTTCTTCCACTACGTTATATTCAGTGGCAAAATCCTTAGCTTTGGCTATTTTCTCAACTCTGTTTATTTTTTCCCAATCCAAATTACCAGTCTTATCGACCGGCCTCACATCAAACATCTGCGGTATTACTCTGTTTTTCGTCACTTTTTTGTTTTTATCATCAAGCGAAACGAGAGAGGTGAAAATCCAGTTTTTATTCCCAAGCAAGCTCGGATGGATAATCCGACTACCGGTTCATTTTATGTTTTTGTATATCTCCGAAGTTTCAGATGCCATCTTCAACCAACTATATGAATTGCTTTTGCGATACCCCTTTTCAATGAGTCCTTTTCGCAGCTCGAGGTCATCCAAAATTTTCCCGATACCTTCCGAAAGCGAATCTTCGTTTTCCGCATCGCAGAAAAACGCACTGTCGCCCAAAACCTCTTTCATACAAGCGTGATCGGAACTCAGCACCGGGACACCCTTGGACATCGCTTCCAGCGGAGGCAAACCGAATCCTTCATAGAGCGACGGGAAGACGTACAGGGATGAGTTACGATAGACCGTGTCCAGATCCTGTTCAGGAACATAACCCGGAAAAACCACGTCTTGGATATTTTTCTCCTCCACTAATTTTCTGATGTGGGAATAAAAATAATCCTCTTTCCCTATCAAGACCAATTTCAGCTCGGGCCTGGCCGTCTTCATCTTTCCGAAAACTCCCACCAACTTCTCCAAATTCTTATGCGGATAAGCGTTGCCTACATACAAAAGATATGGCTTCATTATACCATATTTTTCCAAAATTTCATCCTGTGATTTCGGGGAAAGACGACAAAAATCATCAGCGGCCTCATGCGTCACGAAAATCTTCCCTTTTTCCACTTCGTAATTTTGCAATATGTCGTTTTTCGTGAACTCGGAAACGGTAATGACTTTTATGGCGCGACTTATGGCCGATCTTATCGCCAATTTATACGCCCAAAATTTGATCCCGTACCAAAGCGGGCTCAAGGTAGTTCCCCGCAAGGTCGGGAAATGCAAAAGAATGAGATCGTGTATCGTCACGACGATCGGCTTCCTGTATAAAAGAGGGACGTTGAAATGCGGAAAGTGGACCAAGCCTAATTCGTGTTTAAACAACAATATCGGGAAAAAAATCTGTTCGGAAAAACCGTACCACTTGTAGTCCGCCAAAACCTTTTTGAAATTGCCAGCCCCGGGGGAGTATTCATCGAAATTTTCCTTTCGAAGGAACACGAAATACTCGTTCTCATGATCGATCTTTTCCAGATTTTCTATCAATTTTTGAGTATAGCGCCCCAGTCCCTTCCCGATCGGACCGAAAAAGCGCGCGTCGATTCCTATTCGCATCGAATTGGATTATTTCTTTTATTCCTGCCTAATTATAACATTTTTCCGAACGCAAAAAAAGCGGCCTCGGAGCCGCTGCTTAGATCGAAAATATTTACCGCCGGAAATCAGAATTTCTCATCCACCATATTTAAAAACTCCCTGGCTGAATTTCTCCAAGAAAACATGAACGTCCTTCTCTGTCCCCTTTCCCTAAAATGCGCATAGAGGTTCTTGTCCGACAATATGTCCTTAAGCGCCGTGAAGATCTCGTCCGGTTTTTCCGGATCGATAAGGATCCCCTCGCTTCCGACTACCTCCGGAATGGAAGACGTGTTCGAAGCTATCACAGGAACCGAGCATTTCATCGCTTCCAAAACAGGAAACCCGAATCCTTCCAAGAAAGACGGGTACACGAAAACGGTCGCCAAATTATAAATCGCGTTCTTATCCTTGTTCGGAACCTTGCTGATAAAGATTATGTCGTCGGTATGTTTGGCACCTTTCATAACCGAAATGGTTTTTTCATATTTCCATCCCCTGCTGCCGGCTACCACCAATTTCAATTTTTCATTTCCCGGCAGGTTGAGATCCTTCAATTTGTCGAAGGCATGCACCAGGGAGATAATGTTCTTGCGAGGCTCAATCGTCCCCAAAAAGAAGATGAATTTGAACGGCAGGCGGTATTTTTCTTTGACCTCCACCAAGCTTTTATCGTTACGATCAAGGCGGGCGTAATCATCGGAAACACCGCTATAAATCCTTTTTATCTTTTCCTTATCTATCCCATAATTGGCAATGATGTCGTTTCTTGTCGAGTCGGAAACCGTTATGATGGCATCCGCCCTTCTGCAGAGCCGTCTGGGATTTATGAAGGCGTGCCACAGCCTTCTTCTAAGGGAAAACATTTCCGGCATATGCTCGAAAGAAATGTCATGCATTGTGAGAATAAGCTTCGTTTTTTTGGAAAGTCCGATGAAGTTTATGTTCGGCATGAAAAAAAGATCCACTCCCCCGATCATCCTGTCCGCATGGGGCCAACCCAGATACCAAAAGAAAAAATTTAAAATCTTGTTAGGAATATGGAAATGCCGAATTGAAACGTTCTTGTATTTCGCGAAAGCGTCCAGATTTCCCATGGGCTTCCGGAAGGAGTTGGTAAAAAGGACGTATTTGTTCCGCTCGTCCGTTTCAAAAAGATTTTTGAGCAGATTTATCGTATATTCCTCCACCCCAGTGATTTTTCCGTCAATCAGGCACCTGACATCTATTCCGATTTTGAGGCTCTTTCTTTTTTTCATATTCTCCAATCCGTACTAAGTTCTTATCGTTTCATTTTTTCAGGTAGTACGCTATCATAACACCCCAAGCGCCGAAAAACAATCCCAGCAAAACCGAAGCTGAAAAGGCGACGACGAAACCGATTTTCTTTTCACTGACGAACGGTTCACTGGAAATCAAGGTGAACCAAGTCTCCCCCTTTTGAAATTCATCCAATTTTTCCGTCTGCCGGTTGAGGACTTTCAAAGCGGAATCGGAAATCTTGCGCGCGTCTCCCTTGTCATTCAAAATGAAAACTGCCTCAATCATCTGGGATGACAACCTGCGCGCTTCGATTTTCCCTTGAGGAACAACGCCCGCTTCGGTATAAATTTCTTCGGAGATCTGAGGGGTGCCTATCCAGCGCACCACCGTGTCTGCAAATCTTTCGTCCGCCTGAAGACGATAGAAATCGTCATAACGATAATCGTCCGTGTTTTGCACTCCCTTGCGCGTAACATTGAGCATCAAATTGGCCGAATACCGTTCAGGCTGTAAAAAGAAAACTGCCAGCCCGCCGAGCGCGAAAAGAAGAACCACTCCCAGAAATAACTTTGTCCTGTCCATGAAAATCTTAATGATTTCTCGAAGTTCCATGATTCTGAAAGATACAAGAGCCAAGAAACAATAACCGAACAAATTCCAAATAGCAATTTTCAAAATAACAAACTTTTTGATTATTGAGATTTGATTATCGGATATCGTCTGTACCTTGCGTCTTGTTTCTTGATTATTTTATTAGAAATTAGAAATTTTATTCCTGTGCTCCCCGAGGGCCTCCTCCACATATTTCTTGATCTTTTCCTTGAAAATTTCCTTGTCGAATTGCAAAACCCTGGATCGTATGTATTCGGAATCAAACTCCATTTCCTGGATCTTCCTGACGGCTTCAACGATGGCCTCCGGGGATTGGCGCTCGAAAAATACGCCCATCTTCCCATCTTCCATATGCTCGGGAATATCCCCTCCATCAAAAGCGACAAGCGGTCTTCCGCTAGCCAGCGCCTCGATAGCTACAATGCCGAAATCCTCTTCTTGCGGAAAAATGAAAGCCTTGCAATCAGCATAATACTTCGGGAGATCCTCATCAGCTACTCTTCCTAGAAATTCGACGTTCGGACCGGCCAGCTTCTGAAGCCTCTTTATTTCCGGACCCCTGCCGATTATCTTAAGAGGAAGGCCTAATTTGTTGAAAGCCTCGATGGCTATGTCATGTTTTTTATAAGCGATCAACCTTCCAACCATCAGATAGTAACCCGCCTCGACTCGCAAAGACGACTGCTCGTCGACGCGAGGCTGGTCCCCTTGCTGCTTGCCGGCATAAAAACGGTTTACGGAAACGGGCGGATGGATGACAGTCGAATCCTTGCGGTAATATTTCCTGATTCTTTTGGCGACGAAATTGGAATTGGCGATGATCCTATCCACCCTGTCAGCGCTCACCTTGTCCCAGAGGCGGATATAATTCATCGCAAACGGCACAAGCCTCTTGATGAAACTTGGCATATGGAAATCCCGGGTGTATTTCTGGCAATCATCCCAAGCGTAACGCATCGGTGTGTGCATATAGCAAATATGCAAAGTCCCGGGCTTGGTGATTATCCCCTTGGCATAACTGGAAGAATCGGAAAGTACCACGTCATAATCGGAAAAATCGAACTGCTCGATGGCGATCGGCATCAAAAACGGAAAAAGGCGGTGCTTTTTCCTGGCGAACGGAAATTTTTGAAGATAAGAAGTATGGATTCTTTTGTTCGCGAACATCCCATGCATAGCCTCCTCGTCATGGACGATCGTATAAATCGAAGCATGGGGAAAAATCTCCGTGAAAGCCTCCAGGACCCTTTCGGCTCCGCCATATTGCACCAGATAGTCGTGTACTAGAGCTATTTTCATAATAAAACCATTATATAGCCTAAATTAAACAAAAACCAGTCTTGTTTAAAAGAAATAGGGATTATTTTTTTAAATTTTGCCGACAATTCTCAGGTTGGCTGGTCCTTTTTTCCACGAAATGATCAACAATCTTCTCAAAAATCAAAAAGAGAATGAAAATAGCCACCAAAATGGCGATGAATTTATTGAGCTTATGCGTGATGGAGAGCGCAGTGTATCCGAAAAAATATCCCAAGCCCAAAAAGATCGTGACCCAAAGAAGCGAGGCTTTGACTTGGACCCGCAGAAAATGCCAGAACTCCACCTTCATGAAACCCAAGACCAGGATCGTGGAATGATTGAGACCATAGAGGAATTTGGAAATGAAAATGAGTTTGAAGGGATTGTATTCTATCGCGGGAAAAGCCTTCTTAACCCTTTTCTCGACGAATCTTATGAGGCGTTGTTCCGGATACCTGTCCTTGATGAATCTTCCCGCCCAATACCAGAGGATGTCTCCGAACAGGACCCCCGACAGGGAGATCCAAAAAACGTCGCCGATGTCGAACGCCCCCAGATGGGAAAGCACGCCGGCGGCCAACATGAAAAGCTCACCCTCGAAGATAAGCGAGAAAAAAAGGATCGCATAGCCCGTGTAGCGGTGCGCTTCGACGAGCGAAATGAATAGGTTCACGTTATCCATGGAAATTTTCTTTTCCGATTTATTATCAAACGAAGCGAGTGAAATGATTCGCCAGCAGGTGGACATTTCCGAGCGAGTGCAGATAACAAATTGGTCAATACCCCGCGGCTTGCCCTGGGGTAAATACCAATTTATTTCACTTTCACATCAACCAGCAAAAGTTGTATGCGCTGGTTCCCGTTCCATTCGTCCTTCTGGAGATTGAAAGCAACGTCGACCATATCTCCCTTCTTGATATGCGCAAATTCCTTCGCGATATAAAATCCTATGGATTCGAATATCTTGGGCGTACCGTCTTGCGCGCGAAGCGAAAGCTTGAGGTGCTTCTCTCCGTTACCGATGATTCTGGTATCCTCGACCAGAAGGTTCCTCATAGCGAACACCGGCTCGGGATTGTTTTCGCCGAAAGGCTTCAACCGATCAAGGCTTTCAGCTAAAGCGAAATCCACGTCTTTGGGAGAAATTTCTGCGTCCACCAAGATTTCCGGAGAAATATCCTTTCCTTCGAGCTCTTTTTCTATCTCAGCATTGAGTTTCTCATAAAAAGCTTCCAGCTTGCCGTTTTCAGATATTGACCTGCGGTATGCTTCGGAACGATCCCTTGCTCTCAGTTTCACCTTTCTGCAAGACAGCCGTGGGCTTGTTGAATTGTTGGGCGATTTTTCCTGCAACAAGTCCGACCACCCCGATCGGAAAATTCTCACCGACTGCGAAAATCAATTTTTTATCCTTGAAGGAATTCTCAGCCAAAACTTTGACCTCGTTGGTGGCCGTTTCCGTAATCTTCTGCCTGTGGGAATTGTTTTCTTCCAACTCCAACGCAAAAACCCTGGCCTTGGCAATGTCCCCCTCGACCAGAAGATCATAGGCCAAATTGGCATGATTGATCCTGCCGGCCGCATTTATCCTGGGAGCTATATGGAAGCCGATGTTTCTTGTGCTAGGAACATTGTTTTCGTCGATGTTGAGTCTGGCCACGGAGAAAAGCTGCAAAAGTCCGTTCCGCTTCGTCTTAGACAAGACCAAGAGCCCATATTTCACGAAAATCCTGTTTTCTCCTACAAGGGGAACGCAATCCGCCACTGTCCCGATAGCCACCAAATCCAAAAACCATTTCACCTGTTCTTTTTTTTGGGGCAAAAGTTTTTCGAAAATAGCCTGTGCGACCTTGAAAGCCACTCCCACGCCGGCCAATTCCAAAAAAGGATAGCCTGAGTTTCCGGTTCTCGGATTTATAACAGCCAAGGCCTTCGGCAATTCCTCCGGCACATGGTGATGATCAGTGATGATTACATCTATTCCCAACTCCCTGGCTCTTTCCACTTCCTCGATGCCTGTGATCCCGCAATCCACGGTGATGATAAGCTTGGTCTCCTCTTCTGCTAACTTTTCGATAGCGCCAAGATTCATGCCATAGCCTTCGCTTCTCTTGTCGGGAATATAAACGGCTACGGCAATTCCCAGGGTCTCCAAGGTTTCCTTAAGAATAACTGAAGACGTTATGCCGTCCGCATCGTAATCGCCGAAAATCACGACCCGCTCCTTGTTGTCGCGCGCTTGCGCTATCCTCTCGACAACCTTTCCCATATCCGAAAAAAGGAACGGGTCATGGACGCCCTTTTCATAATCAGGCTCGAGGAATTCCCGGACTGCCTCCGAACCTTCAATCCCCCTCCCGGCCAAAAGCCGGACAAGCACTTCAGGAAGATTCAAATCAAAGGGGATATCTATTTTCTTATTTTCTTTTATTTTCCAATCCATTTTTATTTTCGAACATTCGTAATTTATATTTCCGGGATTCGCAAGGTGAATCAGAAAATGATTTTCACATCGACCGCGATCGCCTTCTCGTCGGTGTTATAGACAAACATCGGATTGATGTCGAATTCGCGCGCTTCGGGAATTTCCTCGGCGAAAGCCATTGCGGACGATATGATTTCAGCGACTTCTTCCACATCGAATTCCTTCAGCCCTCGCGCTCCAGCAAACAAGAATCCGATTTTGCTTTCCCTGAGTTTGTTCACGATTTCATTGCGGCTCATCGGAGGAATGAAAAAATCCACCATCTTGAAAACCTCCGTGTATATTCCACCGAGTCCCGCCACGACGATCGGACCGAAAACCTCATCGCGGTTTATTCCCAAAATAAGCTCCGTACCTTTGCTGAGCATGGGTTGGACCAAAATTTCCTCCCCGGGGAATCTGCTCCAGAGATCCTCCAGCGCTTCGGACAATTCCTGTCGGTTTTTCAAATCCAGGATCAAGGCCTTCTGGTCGGTCTTATGCAAAACCTTGTCGGAGTCTATCTTGGCCACCACCGGATATTTCATTTCTTGCGCAATCTCATCGCCCTGTTTGAAATAATGCGACTCGATCGCGTTTATGCCATAGAGCGCCATCACCTTGGCGGCGTCATCGAACCGCAAAGCTTTTTTCCCTTCCTCCTTGGCCCTAGATATCATCTTCCCGACGATTTCCGTTCTTTCGGAGGACTTCACGACCTCTTCAGCCCCGAAATGGGATCCTTTTCTTTGCGACCATTTATAATAACAGTCCAAGATCTCAACAGCCCTTTCCGGGAAAGCGAAAGTCGGGATATTGGCAGCCTTCATCTTTAAAATAGCTTCTTCAACGAGCTCCCCTCCGATAAATGCCGCAGCCACTACCTTATCGGACTTGTTTTTGAAATCCATGATAACCTCAGCTACTTTCCCCACCGGGGTTTTTTCCTGAGGCGTCAAAATGCAAAGCGCCGTGCCTATTTCCTCATCAACGATATTCTCCAAAGCGTAGGCATACCTGTTCTCGGCCGCGTCCCCCAAGACATCGATCGGGTTTTCCACCGAACCTTCTTCGGGAAGATTCTCCCTGAGCTTGCTTTTAACCATCTCGCTAAAATCGGCCAATTTGATATTTTTTCCCTTGAAAGCGTCCGTGGCCAAGACGCCCGCTCCCCCGGCGTTGGTAATGACGGCCACTTTTTCGTTTTTCGGCACGTCGACGATCGAAATTATCTCCAATATTTCAAAAAAATCTTCCAGATTGTCCGCGCGGATCACTCCCGTCTTTTCGAAAACAGCATCGATAATTTCGTCGCTTCCGGAAAGCGCCCCTGTGTGCGAAGAAATGGCTCTCTGGGATTTTTCAGTTTTACCGGCTTTGAGAATCACGATCGGTTTTTTCTGCGAAACTTTCGAAGCGACTTCGATGAATCTTTTCCCGTCCTTGATTCCCTCTAAGTACATCCCGATGACTTTCGTATTCTCATCATCGCCCAATTCCTCCATAAGTTCGATTTCGCTGAGCTGCATCTTGTTTCCCACGGAAACCAAAGAAGAAAACTTCAAACCTTCCTTCTTGGCTATATCCAAAGCGGCAACCAAGAGGGCGCCCGACTGCGAGACAAAGGCAATGTTGCCTTTCTCAGGCATACCGACGGCGAATGACGCATTGAGACTGGAGCTTGGACTGATAAACCCAAGACAGTTCGGTCCCAAGACATTAAGTCCTTTCTGCTTCGCCAAAAGAGCGAGTTCGCCTTCTCTTTGGACTCCATCCTTGCCTACCTCGGAAAACCCGGCAGAGATGATGACGAAATTTTTCACCTTATCCGCGCTCTCTCGCACGACGTCCAGGACGAATTTGGCCGGAACTACCACTACCGCGACATCGACATTTTGCTCGATCTCGCTTAAGGACTTGTGACATTCTTTCCCATGAAGTTTTTCATAGGAAGGGTTAACCAAGAAAATCTCGCCCTGATAGCCGAGCTTGAGAACATTTTCCGTAATAGCCGTGCCGACTTTTCCCTCCTTGTCGGAGGCCCCGACGATGGCGATTGACTTTGGAGCGAAAAGCGAAGAGAGTTTTTGTTTTTCCATATAAAGTAAAAATAAGCAATTTATTTGCCTGACTCTTGGATTATACACCAATCGGCCTTTCCAATCAAAAAACGGCTAAATCACCAATTTAGCCGTTTTTCTCCACTTCAAACCAGTTCCAGGCAGGATGATCCGTGAAAACCGCCGCCAACCCACTTTCACAAAGATTCTTCCAAAAAACACATCCTTCCGACTAACTGACGACCGTCGATACTTGGAATGATAATCAGAAAATTCCTTAAATTTAAGTAATGATAGCTCCCTTGGAAGACGAGTTGATATTTCCTTGATTTAGTTGTAAATTATAAGTGTCACACCAAACTAAATAGGCTTTGCTAAAAGCAGGGTATCGGGTTGCGTCTGAAAATAGGGCAACCCATACTAAAAAAATTAGACACAACCTGTCTAGTTTGGTGTGACAACCAGTATCGGGTTGTCCTTTTTTGTATCCAAAATCTTTAATTTTCAAATAATTAATTTAATTTCTAACCATAAAATTATGGAACAGGAAACTCTAGGACAAACGAAAAGTTGTCCAAAATGCGGGGAACGAATACAGTCTTCCGCAAAAGTGTGCAGATATTGTAAGGAAGATTTTGGTAATTGGTTTGCGCGACACAAGATTATAACAGGGGTATTAATATTTATCGCCTTGCTTATCGTCATTAGTTCAAACGATAGTAGTGAAGATAAGGTAGCTACTCCTGTTTCGGAAACATCAAAAAATAACACGTCCACAAGCAATTCCGCTCCGGTAAAGTCAGATAAAACTGCAGTCAATAGCGGAGGAGACGCCTACAGCCCAGCCCCTGAAACTACTACTCCAACAGAAGATGCAAGTGAATACGGAAAGGCGATGTCCAAAGCCCTAATCACCCTAACTAAAGGTGTTGGCTATACGCAAAATGCGGCTGTTTATGGAGCATCCGGCAATTATGCAGAAGCCTTAAAGGAAGTTGATAATGCCAGCGATAACTATTCTTTAGTCTTGGCTGAAATAAAAAAATTAAAGACCCCCGATAGTTACAAAAAAACACAGGAGCTTATTGTCGAAGCAACTGACAAGTTCAATCAAGCAAACAATTTCTTGAAAAATGGTTTAAACAAGAAGGATGTTGGTTCAGTAAACAGGGCCATAGAGCTCATGACCGAAGGGACTAAAATTACAGAGCAAGCTACTGAAGAATTTAATAAAGCTAATAATGCTAATTTATAACTTAACCAACTAACCATAAGAACCTATGGAACAGGAAACTCTAGGACAAACGAAAAGTTGTCCAAAATGCGGGGAACAAATACAGTCTTCCGCTAAAGTGTGCAAGCATTGCAAGGCGGATCTTAGAAATTGGTTTGTCAGACACAAAGTAATCACGGGGATTTTGGCCTTGATGCTCATTGGAATCATCGGCGGCATGGGAGGAGAAAACAATGATAGCGAGAATAGCGCTGCACCGAGCAATGCAAGCGACGCAACAAAAAAAGAAGAAGCGGTTTTATATAAAACCAACGACGCGATCAAAACGGATAAATTTGAAATTACCGTGACTTCGGCGAAAGAAAAAAACGTCGTCGGAAGCCAGTATTTTCAAAGCAATCCGTCCGAAGGCGGAACATATATCGCAGTGCAATGGAAATATAAAAATATTTCAGACAAGCCGGCCGGTCCGTTTTCAACGCCCTCCATCAAACTTACGGATGGAAACGGCACGTCTTATGATGCGGACATAAGCGCAAGCGGCAACTTCGCGACAGAAATAGACCTTAACCGGAAAATAATGAGCGACCTTAATCCAGACATCACGGTCAATGATGCCAGCGTATTCGAAGTCAGCAAGGAACAGTTTGCCAAGGGGGACTGGAACATCCTTATTAAATCGGATGGTAAGGAGTATGGGGTTAGTCTCCAATAAGACCGATTGCTTTAAAAATGACTCGAAACGGGAGGCTTGCAACTGCGAGCCTCCCGTTTTACTTTTTTAACTTCCAATCGATTCAACCGCCCATTCAAAAAACTTATCCTACCAAGTACGGACAACCGTCACTACTTAGAATAATTATGATTATTTTTATAAATTGAATCTTATTTTCAGTTCCGCTTCGTTCGAAATATTCATCACTTCGCCGTATCGGACGAAATTCCTCAACTTATAATATTCCATGATGAAATCTATCTCATCCAAACAAGGGAACGGGTGGATGAACACTGATTTCTGAATCTCCGAAAATCCGATCTCTTTCAGCTTCTCCCTGAGGATGTTCCTGTCCCTCCTTTTCTTTTCCGGAATATCGAAAAACACCATGCGCCACTTCTTGTCCCACCTCAAAGGCTCTTTTATCCTTAGGCCGTCTATGCGGAATTCCAAAACCCTTTTTTCGCCTTTTTCACTAAGGACTATCCTCGTGCTTCCGTCTCCGTTCTCGACGAAATCGACCAACCTCTCATGCCTGAATTCCCTGATCAACCTATAAAGATAATCCTTGTCGATAAAATTCCATTCTTTGCGGACTTTTTTGAATATGTATTTCTGCGACCTCGGGGAGCCGGCCAACCCCAAGGCGACCCCGGCTCCCAATAAAAGCAGGAATTTTCTCTTGGCAGGACTATAAATCCTTCTTGTTTTTTTATTTTTTGATTCCACCTCCTGAAATTTAAACAAAAAAAGAATGCTAACTATTATTCCAACCATCGACGACCGTCACTACTTGGAATATTTATGCGCGTATATACGCCAAACACAAGATGTGATGATTAATCAAATCTCCCCAATTCCTCGATGAGCTTTTTCTGTTCGCGGGAAAGCTTCTTCGGCACATCCACAAGAATCTTCACCAGATGGTCGCCTCTTGATGACCCGCGAAGCGACGGCACCCCTTTTTCCTTGATTCGGAAAAGTTCCCCTGATTGCGTTCCCTGAGGAACCTTCATGGTCACATCCCCTTCGATAGTCTCCACGGAAATCTTATCCCCGAGAGCCGCCTGGGAGAACGAGATGTGCTCGGATGAAGTTATGTTATCATTATCCCTTTTGAATTTAGAGTGTGGCTTCACGTAGACATTGACATAAAGGTCTCCGCTTTGCGCTCCTTTTTCCCCAGCCTCTCCCTGGCCACGCACGGAAATAGTCTGTCCGCTTGAAATTCCCGCCGGGATATCGACTGAAATCTTCTGCTCCTCCTTGACCCTGCCTTCACCTGAACATTTGTGGCATTTCTTGGAATATGTCTTGCCGCTTCCCGAACAGGTCGGACAAGTCGAAACCTGAGCGAATGAACCGAACACGCTTCGAACAGTCTGTTGGACCTTGCCGCTTCCCTTGCAGGTCGAGCAAGTTTCCTCCTTAGCCCCAGGCTCTCCTCCGTTTCCGTGGCACACGTCGCATTGCACCCTTCGATACAGATTTATATCACGCTTGGCTCCGCGCACCATCTCCTCAAAGGAAATCTCCACATCCACCTGGATGTCACGTCCTGGCTGTCTTCGATCGCGCGTTTGCCTTCCCCCGAAGATATCCGAAAAGATGTCTCCGAATCCCTCGCCGAAATCGAATCCCTGCCCGCCGAAGCCTTGTTGGAAACCCGAAAAATCAAAACCACCGAAACCGGCTCCGCCTCCCGGACCGGCTCCTTCGAAAGTCTGACCGAACTGGTCATATTGCGAACGCTTAGACTTGTCGGAAAGCACCTGATACGCCTCATTGATCTCCTTGAATTTACTCTCGTCTCCACCAGACTTGTCGGGATGATATTTATGCGCAAGCTTCCGATAAGCCTTTTTTATCTCATCGTCGGAAGCTCCCTTGGAAACGCCCAATATGTTGTAAAAATCTTTAGCCATTTTGTTTTCTTATTATCCTTCTTACTACCCATAAATATTACAACCAAAATAAAAAATTAGCAATCCCCACTTCGGAGTGCCAAAAAGCTCTTATTAGCGGATGACTTCCGCTTCCCGGGTCTCAGTTACGACACTAACCAATCCAGCCTTTCTCAGGACCCAGAACATCCCGGCTGCGATTCCTGTCCAAAAACGGGACGCGAACGAACCCAAGGGTATCAATGTCAAAAACAAAACCATGGTAAAGATAAGCGGCAAGACCTTGGATTTTTCTTTTCCCGCTCTCGGCTCAGCCAATTCGTCAATTTTTGAATTCATGATAACCACAAAAAGGTCCGAGACTTTCTCGTCGCCCTTGATTTCCGAACCCGCAGACTTGGAAAGTTCCTTTTTCCATTCCCGAATGATGTCTTGTTTTATCTGGGGGGAAACGGATGGCATTTTCAATGACGACCCGCTCTCGAAAGCCTCCAATTGTTTCCTTTCGTCATTGGTCAATTTCCTTCCCAGCTCGTTCTCGATCATTTTTTCCGCCTGGTCCTTTTGGAGGCTGCTGGCTCCAGACTCCAATTTGTTTTTAATTTCCTCTCCCTCCTTCTTGATTATCGTCTCATATATCTCTCCCAAAAACTCATCGGTCGTGATCTCGTCGCTTTTCACCTGCTGGAATTCCGGACTGATGCGCGGAAGGACCATGTTTATCACCCAGCTGGTGGTGCCGCCTTTGCTTATGTTCGGAGCGATCCTCTCGCTCTCCAGGGTCCTTATGGAAAAATAGTACTGGCTGGAAATCATCAGCACGAACGCAATCACGACCAGGAAGATTCCCCTGTGCAAACTTTTCATCAGATGGATTTTGATGCTGGTTTCGATGTCCTCCTCGATGCTCCTTTGGGCCGCGTAAACGAATACCCATGACAGGGCGACCGTCGCCAGATGAAGAAAGCTGTGAACGAAAAAGAAACTGACCGACAGGGAAACGAAAAACGCGGCCCAGAGCAAAACCCTTTTACGAACGAGCACTATTGAAAGACTCAGCATGACCGCGAAAAAAGAAAACCACCCCAAAGGCACCCAGAAATCGCTCGCACCCTCGGCGAAAATCGCCCTGTCCACCGAATACCAAGAAAAAAATGCGGCGACGACTGTCAGAAAAAGCAAAACATGGAAAAGTATTTTTTTAGGCATGGTTTTTGTCAGCATTAAAAAGTTCATATTATGACCCAATTATACCAGACAAAACAAAAAGGACGAACCCCGTAAAATCGCTTCGCGATCACGGGGCACGCCCCAAAAATCTTTACCCTAAACCGACCGTCTACGACTAATTCCTGCCTCCGAAGACATGCTTCATCTTCCTTCCGGATTTCAGAAAAAGCTTGATAGAAAAAATTACATAAAAAACGATCGCATAAAATGCCTGGACCGCCATCATGCCAGCAAAATCAAGTCCCAACATCCCATTACGGAATATCCCTCCCCCGTGCTCAAGCATTCCCAGAAGAGACAGCAGTCCTTCGAAAGGGATCGCGAAAAGCGAGATGAAACTGTAACAGAAAAAAGCGACAGCGGAAAAGATGTTTCCGGCAGCACTGGCTTCAAGATTGAAAAAGAAATTAAAAACCACATAGGCTACCACGGGAACGACCAACATAAAAGGAACGGATGCCACAAAGATTTTTTCGCTGTTGGGCTTGAAAATTTTTGCAAACATAATTTCTTGTCCCGTGAAATTGCACTTCATTTCACTGGGATGTTTTTATTAATTAGCTGGAAATTTTCCAGTGGCAATATTATACCATAAAAAATACGAAAAATCCATCGAAAAGGGAAAGTTATCCACATGTGTTCCTTTTGCCTTATGGAAGCCTCCTATCGCCATAAAAAACGGACCGGCAAATTCACCGGTCCGTGCGATGGAGGAAATTTCCATCCTTATTTTTCCTCAAATCGGATCACCCGTATTGCGAAGAATAAGGATGTTTTCTTTTTCCGAAGTGACCGAACATATCCTGGCGATGTCATTTTTCTCGAACCTATGGAGGACTTTCACCGTCCTCTCCGCGTCGTACCCGAAAAGTTTTTCGACGAATCCCGCTTCCGCCCCGAACACGAACAAGTCCGCCAGCAGCTTCGGATCGACTTTCTCCAGAACATCCCACAAAGCCGCCTTGTCCGGCATGCCGTGGGAACATTCCACGAACCTTTTCCAGTCGCGTGTGCGCAAAAGCGTCAAGAGAACCGTCTGCTCGGAAAAAAACCCGCTTGTCTCATTCTTCTTTCTTTTTTCCCGCATCTTGCATGGAACCGGCGGAATCTCCATGACGATCCCTTTGCCGAATTCCCCTTTTTTCTTTTTCTTTTCCATCCTTGCTTTTTCCACTTCAAGAAGTCCGATACCGAGTTCTTTCAATAAAGCCCTGACGCTGTCCTGCAAATCCACAACTTCTTCGATGACCTGCTCTCTGGTCTTGGCGCGGGCAAGTTCCCTTACTTCCTCAAGGATCTTTCTCCGGATGTATTTGAGACGCTCCTTCGGACTCTCCAAGATCCGATGTTTGGGCACTATGCCTTCTTCGCGAGTCCTGATTTCGACTATCTTGTCCCTGACCAATTTCTCCGCCATAGCACCCCCTTTTTTTTCCACAAAGGTTTTATATTCGAATATTCGATTTTTAACGAACGATGCTTCCGAAAAGGATACCCCGAAATATTGGAAGATGCAAGGGTATCCCGAACGGCTGGTACCATTTGACAAAAGACCTTTCCGGGAGAAGAATGGAGCAAAGCTCATTAACAGTTTAATGACAAGGAGGACGCCATGGGCAATATGAATCGTTTCGATATCAAGAGCTAGAAAGATCGTTTCGAACAGGTTATCTCCAATCTCAAAAATCCCAACTTTGAAATCGCTTTTTTATATTCCAAACTGCAGGAATTCTATGGCCATCAAGATCCCTTGGTGCAAATGGTTCTTTTCATGATCTGCAAATACCGTCCCGAATTATACGATGTTCTTGGCGGCTTCTATGAAAGAGCACTCGCCATTCAAAGAGCGCAAGAAGAAATGGAAGGAATTATAAAAAGGACGGTTTTCGTATCAAGAATCCTAAACTATGCATTTCGCGAAAGCATAAAAGCGAATTTCACGACATCGCGCATCCTAAATTCCATTCTCTGGAAATTTTCAGCTTAAGCAGTCCGCGGCCTGCGAGCAGAACGAAATAAGCCGGAACTGTCAATGCTAGTTCCGGCTTATTATTTTTAATAAAATAAAACCCGCCAAATTTTGACGGGCTTTATGGCCACAAAAAAGTATCCGCGTAACCGTCATTCGACAGTCACCTGCATATAAAAGATGAGATGGGAAAGCTCCGCCGAAAAAGCGCAAATATGCTCAACATCCCTTTTATCGAGTCTTGCCACGAGACTATTTCCGGCCGCTCGCTTCAAGCCGAAAAAAATAAGATAGAGCGCTTTTTCTTTATCTTCTTTGGAATATTCGGAAGACAGGACTGAAATGATCGCTTCCTGAATCTTTTCTCCCTTCTTTCCTCTCTGGAAATCGTCCTCTTTGAGATTCCTGAGTTGGTTGTTTATGTCGTACAGCTGACCGGGAGCCAAGTGCCTTTCACCCTTGCCTCCTCTGACAAGAAAATCGACGCGTTCTTTTTCCGGAAGTGAAAATATGTCCACCATACGATTTCTCCTCTTCGAAGTGATTAGTAATTTAATGAGTCCGACAAAAGAAACTATTCATCCTCTGCCATGCGATTGTTTCTACGAATTTCCCTTAGTTGCAACCAAAGATCCGCTAATCCGTTGGTATCAGCCTCGGCTTTCTTGAACCGTGCTATGATCCTGCTCGATTCCTTTTTCTTTTCCGATTCGGAAAGTTGGTCGCTTTCATTAATACGGATTAATCCAACATCCAACCCGCAGGGTCTGCTTCCCTCGATCCAGCGCCTCAAAATCAATTTATTTTTAAGCTCCCTGAAAGTAAATTTAACGAAGATGCTCAATAAGAGCGTATAAAGGAAAAAATATGGCGAAGTAGGAATACAAATCTCAACTATTCCAAATTCGTGCATTTAAATACCTCCTCTATAGTGTTGTTCTATTTTATTGTCAAAATACGGTACTGAATTCTATCAAAATATGACAAAAACACAAGGAGAAACTTGAATATCGAAACTCGAACACGCCTAAAAAAACAGAACCCGGGGGGAAATCCTCCCGGGTTCTTGGTTTGCCACCTATCTTTCAAAAGAAACGGGGCAAGGTTCCGACAACCGTACCATCGGCTGCGGAAAAGACCAACTGCTCTCCTTCGTCTTCGCAAAAAATCGGAGTCCGGGGATCATACCCTGAAGGCAACACCTTGATTGGTGGAAAAACGTAGGAATTGTATTGATCGACAACTTCCATTAACTTGCCGATCGTACCGGGAATAATGACATGTGATGAAACATCGACTTCCCTCCTTTTCAGATCAATTGCCACATTGCCTTCCAATACCTGCATCTTCGCATCCTCCTTGAGTTGGTTTTTTGCCGCTTTTTTAGTTATGGAAAAGGTACTATAAGAAAACATTATCAATTATAAATCCTATTCGCCGTCGCGTCAAAACTACGCATAAAAACGCTCTTCGTGCCCGGCATTTAAAACGACCCCGCCTCGGCATTTGCCTGGCGGGGTCGTATGTGCGGTTCAAAAACTTCGTTTGCTGATAAACTCGATCAGCTGCATCTTTCTTTCCTCCGGGAGGCCTTTCGATGCCCGAATCTCCTTCTGTAGAAAACTGATTTTTTCCTGGAAAAATAATTTGCAATTTTTCAATGTTCTGCGGATCAGATCGCAATGCTGGGCCACCTGTTCCTCGGAACAATTTCCCATCTCCTGCTCTTTCAAAATGCTCCGCATAAGGGATTTAAGATCGCCGCTCCCACTTAAAAAGCCGTATTTCAGATTTTCAGGAAACATCTCGGCGAAATCCAGCATGCAGATCGCAAGAGGCACTACTTCCTCGGGAAAAATCTTATCCATAATCTCCTCCGCGCTATGGGTTATGGTTTTATATCCGATCGCTATTTGTTCCGTTTTAATGTCAACTGGTTTTCAAAAAAGGATACCACCCGAAGCGCAGAAAAGCAAGAAGGAGCGGGATAAAAAGAAAAGGGTGGGAAAATTTCCCACCCTCTCGGTAACTTCAGCACCGTTGGCCGATTGTCACGCCGACCCAACCCATCTTGCAAGCTTTTCTCTTCCTTGTTCATCGATGTTTTTCTGTAATGACACCCAAACAATATCGTTAACATTACTCCTGATATAAATCGCCGTCTGGACTGAAATATACACATCGGCCCCTCTGACCAGTCCCTTGACCACATCAGCAAGTCTTTCGAAATCCAGGTTGTTTACGGAATATTCGCGCAATTTCGCCAAGCTTCTAGCGACATCTCCCTGGCTTAATCCGCACGGGAGACGCTCGGCACGGCGCGCAGCTTGAAAAATACAAACGATAAAATCCGGACCCCGAATACCAAACAAGTCCAACTCGTCATTACTGCTTTCCGTTACTGGCATTACGGAAACGGCGTATGTACTGCTCATCTCTTCAATCTCCTCTCTGATTGATTAGGTTGATATATTCGTGCTTCCTAAATAGGAAACATTCTTTTTGCAAGGTACTGACTCACCAGACATATTACAACACAAGCGCAAAATTGTCAATACCAACGTAATAGCCCAATAGCTTGGAAACGTTTTGGTATACTAAACAGTCACCAAATTAACGTTTCAAACATATGGCATATACAACCAATCCCAAAATTCCC
>LCKI01000007.1 GCA_001001345.1 Parcubacteria group bacterium GW2011_GWC1_45_14
ATCTGGAATATTACAACACCGAAAGATTGCACATGGGTATAGATTTCAAAACCCCGATTTCTTTAGTTCAGTGTTTCCAAGCTATTGGATAGAAAACGGAGCATAAATAGTTGATATTATGTTAAAATATACCCATAACCAATGAATGCAAAAGACATGCAAGTTGTTATTTTGGCGGCAGGAAGGGGAATCAGGATGGGGGAGCTTACCAAGAACACTCCGAAACCCATGCTTGAAATAAACGGCAAGCCTATTTTGGCCCATAAGATCGAAGTGCTTCCAATGGAGATAGACGAAGTCATTTTGGTGGTGGGATATTCCAAAGAACAAATCATGGGTTATTTCGGTAATAGCTATGATGGGAAAAGAATAAGGTATGTCGAACAAAAAAAGCTGAACGGCACGGGCGGTGCGATCGGTTTGGCGAAGGACATGTTGAAGGGAAAATTCCTAGTTATGATGGGCGACGACCTTTATGCCAAAAAGGACATTGAAAATATTATAAAGCATGATTTGGCGGTGTTGGGATTGGAGGTCATGGATCCGGAAAGGTTCGGTATCATCAAAACCGACGAAACCGGGGCGGTTATCGATATCGTGGAGAAACCGAAAATCGAGGGACCGGCTCTGGCGAACATCGGACTATATGTGCTCAATGGAAATTTTTTCAATTATCCGTTGGCAGATTTGGGAAACGGGGAGTATGGTCTTCCTCAGACCATGGTGCAGATGAAGGATAAATATAAAATACATACTGAAAAAGCGACCGATTGGTTTCCGATCGGAAATCCCGAAGATTACGAGAAAGCGCAAAAAATAATCGATAAGTTCATATAGATATGGAAAGAAAAAAAATCGTCACGATAGGAGGGGGAACAGGAAGCTTCATGCTCTTGTCTGGTCTTAAAAAATACCAGGTGGATATTTCCGCCATCCTTTCCATGGCTGATGACGGCGGATCAACCGGAACGTTGCGCGACGAACTCGGCGTGCTTCCACCAGGAGACGTGCGTCAATGTTTGGTGGCGCTCAGTGAATCATCGCAGACGCTCAGGAATCTTTTGAATTATAGGTTTGAATCTGGTGGACTCGAAGGACATAATTTCGGAAACCTGTTGCTTTCGGCCTTGGAAAAAATAAGCGGAAGTTTCGATAAGGGAGTGGAGGAAGCGATCAAAATTCTCAATGTCAAAGGGGAGGTCATTCCTGTTTCCGATGAGGACATGCGCCTTCGCATAAAACTTAAAAACGGCAAAGTTCTTAATGGCGAAAAGGAATTGGACAAGAATGAGGAGATAAAAGAGGTTGGCATCGAAAATATCTCATTGCAATCAAGGGTGAAAGCGAATAAGAAAGCCATCCAGCGGATAGAAGAGGCGGACATGATCGTCATCGGACCGGGAGATTATTACGGATCCATTTTGCCCAATCTCCTGGTCGGCGGGATAAGCAAGGCTATCCGGAAATCCAAAGCGGCCGTGGTGTATAACTGCAATTTGACGAATAAAAAAGGACAGACCCAGGGGTATGATTTGGATGACTATGTCGACGGAATAAACTCGATGATAGGGGCGGAGCGGATAGATTATGTGACATTCAACATCCATAGCCCTTCGCAAGAAGCCATTGATAAATATGAAGGCCAGGAAGGAAAGGGGATGCTCACTCTTTTCAATGAGAACAAGAAGGAAAAGAGAAATTATAAAATCATCAGGGCGGACCTGCTCAGGGAATCGGAAGTGAAGACGGCCAAAAACGATCCGATAGCGGACACCAGATCATTCATCCGTCATGACTCCGACAAGGTCGCCAAGACATTGATGATACTTTCGGAGCTCGGCGAGTATGAGAATTTGATCAAGGAAATAATTTAAGCTTGAGACTTGAAAGCTCTAAAAAACAAAAGACAAATTATGGAAAACAAACCGAACGGCAGGCTGCTGACCTTGTCGGAATTTCGAAGGGAGCTTGGAATTCCTTTGGTTCTCGCCAAAAAACTCATAGTCTGGGGGGAAGTCGAAGCTGTGTGGGCGATCGACGGAACGCTCCGGATAGCCGGAGCCGAAGTCCTAAAGGCCAGGGCGCTCATAGGGAATCCTTGGACGAAGGCTAAGCTCTTTGTGAAGGCCTTGGGTCCCGGACTTATCACCGGAGCCTCGGACGATGATCCGGGAGGCATAGGGACGTATTCCGCGGTAGGAGCGAAATTCGGTCTCGGGATGTTATGGATGGCCCCTTGGCTTCTTCCGATGATGATCGCGGTGCAGGAGGCGTGTGCCAGGATCGGCATCGTCACCAACAAGGGGCTGGCGGCGGTTTTGAAAGAAAACTACAAGCGAAGATTGGTTCTGGGCACCGTCATGCTTTTGATCATAGCCAATGTCATAAATATCGGAGCCGACCTTGGGGCTATGGCGGCTTCCCTGGAAATGATTACCGGAGTCGACTACTATCTGGGAGCCATCTTTTTCGCGGTCTTGATAATCGCGCTGGAAGTTTTCGTCAAATATCACGTATATGTGAGATTCTTGAAATGGCTGACCCTCTCGGTTTTCGCGTACATAATAACCGGAATCATCATCAGGCCGGATTGGTCGGAGGTTTTTTCCTATGCGATAATTCCGAGAATAAGTTTCAGTAATGATTATCTTTTCGCGATGGTCGCGGTTTTCGGAACGACGATTACGCCTTATCTTTTTTTCTGGCAGGCGTCGGAAGAGGTGGAAGACGGTAAAATGGAAAAGAGGACCAATGGGCACCTCCCTTCGCTTAGCACCAGGATCGCCAAAATGAGGAAAGATGTGAATTTCGGGATGCTTCTGGCAAACGTCGTTTTCTTCTTTATTGTTATCACTACTGCGAGTACCCTTTTCAAGTCAGGCATAACAGAAATAGAATCAGCGGAGCAAGCCGCCCTGGCGCTCAGGCCCATAGCGGGGGACAATGCATACTTGCTTTTCGCTTTAGGGATAATCGGCACGGGCCTTCTGGCTATTCCGGTTTTGGCTGGAAGCGGGGCATATGCGATTTCCGAAGTCATGAAATGGAATAATGGTCTGGAGGAAAAGTTTTTCCAAGCCAGGAATTTCTATGTAGTCATAGCTATTTCGATCTTGGTCGGGTTATCTTTGAATCTATTCCATATAAATCCGATCACAGCCCTTTATTGGTCGGCCTTCATAAACGGGGTGATAGCTCTGCCTCTTTTGGCTGTAATAATGGTAGTAGGGAACAATAAGAAGATAATGGGGAAAGAAACTAATCCTGGCTGGGTCAGCTTCTTCGGGTGGTTGTCCGTAGTGCTCATGATAGCGGTCGCTATCCTCTCGATAATCCTTTATTTCGTAAGTCGATGATATTTATAGATTTCGATGACGTCTTATTTAACACTAAGAGGTTTAAAGAGGATCTCCAGAATCTGTTTTTCCAGCATGGAATATCACGGGAAGTTTTCGAGAAGTATTACCACAATCCTGATCAGAAAAAAATCCTGAAAACTTACGATCCCTGGAATCATCTGGAGATGATCAGGAAAGGCGAAGGCATCGACACGGAAAAAGCCAAAAAAGAATTGGAGGAATTCATGGTGGACACCACCGCATATCTTTTTGGGGACAGCCGGAATTTTTTGAAATCTTTCAGTGGAGAATTCGTTTGCATCGTTTCATACGGGGAGTCGCAGTTTCAGGAAATGAAGATCGGCGAGTGCGGTATTGGGACTTACTGCGAGAAAGTGCAGATTACGGACGAACTTAAATCCATGGTCATTGAGAAAATATTGAAGGATAAAAATCCTCAGGATGAAAACGTGTTTTTCATCGAGGACAGGATCGAGCAGATCGAGGACGTGAAGAAAAAGTTTCCATTCGTGAAAACTATTTTCATGCGCCGTTCGGAAGGAAGATATCATGACGCACTGACGCAGTTTTGCGATTTCGAAGCGGCAAGCCTCAAGGAGGCGGAGGGGATAATTAATTCTTTAAAATAAATCCGATGGGCAAGAAAATTAAATTAGGTCTCGTGATGGGAGGAAAAAGCGGGGAGCACAAGGTGTCCCTGGTTTCGGCTTGGAATATATGGAACGGATTGGATAAGAAAAAATATGATATCAAGCTTGTCGGTATAGATAGGAGTGGAGAGTGGCATTTCGGGAAAGATAATGATTTTTGGATAAATCCGGGAGACATCAAGAGGACCGGGATAAATCCGAAATCCCCCAAGATTACGGCGGTCAGTAAGAATGGAAAAACGTATCTGATAGACCTTAAAGGCGGAAAGAATATTTCACAAATCGATGTGTTTTTTCCGATAACCCACGGAACCTTGGGGGAAGACGGATGTTTGCAGGGTTTTTTCGAGATGTTGGGGGCGGCCTATGTCGGTCCGGGAGTTTTGGGATCGGCTGTCGGCATGGATAAGGATGTGATGAAAAGACTTTTGAATGAGGCCGGTGTTCCCAATGCCGAAGGATATACCCTTAAAAGTGGAAAGATAAATTCTGCCGATATCGAAGAGATAGTCGCTGATTTGGGCTTGCCGCTTTTTGTGAAACCGGCCAATCTCGGATCGTCGGTGGGCATTTCAAAAGCTCATGATAAAAAGGAACTCATAGCGGCC
Source organism: Parcubacteria group bacterium GW2011_GWC1_45_14 (assembly GCA_001001345.1). GTDB lineage: Bacteria > Patescibacteriota > Minisyncoccia > Moranbacterales > GWC2-37-73 > UBA12053. Next base: position 4,618 of record LCKI01000007.1, read on the forward strand.
ATTAAAAACGCTTTTAAATATGACGGCAAGGTGATTGTTGAGAAAGCTATCGTCGGGAGGGAGATCGAATGTGCGGTCATGGGTAACAGAAAGCCGATAGTCTCGGTGCCGGGAGAAATAAAGCTTAAGAGCGAATTTTATTCATATGAGGCAAAATACATCAGCGATGACGCTGCTGCCCCAGTTCCCAGGGCCGAGTTGACTGAAGATCAGAAAAGGCAGATCCAGGAGACGGCTATGTATGTTTATGATACGTTGGAATGCGAAGGAATGGCCAGGGTTGATTTTTTCCTTACCGAAAAAGACGAGCTCTATGTCAATGAAATAAATACCCTGCCAGGCTTTACTAATATAAGCATGTTTCCCAAGATGTTCGAGGAATCCGGCGTAGCGTATCCAGATTTGCTTGATAGGCTCGTAGGCTTTGCGCTAGAGCGGAAACTGAAGAATGATAAATTAAAAAGAAGCTTCTAATGATATGATTATGCGGTAAAAATAAAAAAGCCACGGCGAGGCGTGGCTAAGTTTAGAAGAGAAAAACCGAATCATCAAGGCAGACTAAAAAGTTTATTGGTTATTGTGAACCAAATCCAAATTACTAATGAAAAATAAACATAGGCCGCAATTGCTTCACTGATTGTTGCGGGTTGATTGAAAAGTCCTAAAGCTTGGGCGGAAACGAATAGAGCATGAGGGTTCCCTAACATGTTATCCTCCATGTTGGTTGTTAAAGAAATTTCGGTGTAATAAATTATTCATACTTTGTCAATAGTTAATTTTGAATCCCGAAACATGATACATGCTTCATGATTCATAATACATGCTTATGTGCGGAATAGTCGGATATGTCGGACGAAAGAAAGCGGTTCCGGTCCTTATTGAAGGGCTCAAGCAATTAGAGTACCGCGGATATGACAGCGCGGGAATTTCGGTTGTCGGAAATGGAATCGAAACAGTAAAGGCTACTGGCAAGGTGGCGGTCCTTGAAAATAAATTGGGAGGTAATGATTTTGGCGCTGCGGTCGGAATCGCGCACACCAGGTGGGCGACGCACGGCAAGCCTAGCGACAGAAACTCCCATCCGCATCGTGATTGTTCCGGCAAGATATCTTTGGTGCACAACGGCATTATTGAAAATTATCGCGAGCTCAAAGAATTGCTTGTTGCTAAAGGGCATAAGTTTTCTTCGGATACTGATAGTGAAGTCGTGGCGCATTTGATCGAGGAATTTTCCAAAAAGTTGAAATTCAAGGATGCGGTTTTGGCGGCGCTTAATAAGATTCGCGGAACCTATGGCTTGGCGATACTTAATGCGGATGAGCCGGAAAAAATATATGCGGCCAGACTTGGAAGCCCGCTTCTTTTGGGAATTGGAAAAAATGAGAACATTGTCGCTTCCGACGCTTCCGCGATAGTTAAATATACTGACAAAGTCGTTTATCTCGATGATGGGGAAATGGCCGTCGTCGGACCGGAGTCGTATGAAGTCATAACCATAAAAAACAAGAAGATCCAGAAGAAAATAGATACATTGGATTGGTCGATTGAGCAGGCGCAAAAACAAGGATTTGATCATTTCATGCTCAAGGAAATTTTCGAGCAACCGGAGGCCGTTTCCAATGCGATGCTTGGCAGGCTCTTGGTCAAAGAGGGAATGGCAAACCTGGGAGGACTCAAAGATGTGGACGAGAGACTCAAGGAAATAAACAGGATAATAATTTCCAGTTGCGGAACTTCATATTATGCCGGTCTTATCGGTGAATATATGTTGGAAGAATTCGCCGGCATTCCGGTAGAGGTCGAATATGCTTCAGAGTTCAGATATAGAAACCCGGTCATCGATTCCAGCACTGCCGTGTTGGCGATTTCTCAATCAGGCGAGACAGCGGACACCTTGGCAGCAATCCGCGAAGCGAAAAGCAAGGGCGCGTTGGCTTTGGGAATCGTGAACGTGGTGGGTTCCACGATCGCCAGGGAAACGGACGCCGGGGTATATAACATCGCCGGTCCGGAAATAGGGGTAGCTTCGACCAAGGCCTTTACTTCCCAGCTTACGATCCTGGCATTGCTTACCTTGTATCTCGGAAGGCAAAGGGAGATGTCCGAGGCGACGGGAAAAAAGATCGCCAGCGAGCTTAAGAAAATTCCGAAGTACATCGAGGGAATCCTTGCGCAAAAAAACGATATCAGGAAAATCGCCAAAAAGCTCGATAAATACAGCAATTTCCTGTATCTCGGAAGGAAATATAATTTCCCGATCGCCCTGGAAGGAGCCTTAAAGATAAAGGAGATTTCCTATGTGCATGCGGAAGGATATGCGGCGGGAGAAATGAAGCATGGACCGATCGCTCTCATTGATAAAAATTTCCCTTCAGTATTCGTGGTTCCCAAGGACAGTGTTTATGAAAAAACGATTTCGGCGATAGAGGAAATAAAAGCGCGCGGAGGAAAAATAATCGCGGTGGCTACCGAGGGTGACAAGGAAATCGCCAAATTGGCGGACGAGGTGATTTATATCCCGAAGACATTGGAAATGCTTACGCCTCTGGTGGCGGTTGTGCCGCTCCAGCTTTTGGCTTATTATGTAGGGACTGGCAAGGGATACGACGTGGACAAGCCACGTAATCTCGCTAAGTCGGTGACCGTTGAATAGTAGGAAATTAATAAATGTCATTCCGGACTTGCCGTGCCCGTCCTCTGGCGGGATCCGGAATCCAGATCCTGAATCAAGTGTGCCCCGTTGAGATGCTGAATCAAGTTCAGCATGACATTTACGGGGTTCAGGATGACAATGTTGAATATGAACAATATTGAAATAAAATTCGTAAAATATGTCCATGACCTTGGAAAAGGGAGAATAGACTCCCTGACTTCTTTTGTAAGTAGCATAAAGATGTTGGCTATTTTGTGGTCAGTTGTGCTTTTGATTTCCCTTATTTATTTTCCCAACGAACGGATGCTTCTTTTGCAGCGGGTCGCCATAGTGACGGTTCTTCATTTCGCGATTTCGGAAGGAATTTTCAAATATCTTTTACCATATTTTTTCGGGGCTCGCAAAAGACCTTTCGTCGCATATCCTAATGAAATCAATCCGATCGGGCATCAATTCAGTGACGGCTCAATGCCCTCAAGCCATATCGCCAGCACGGTCGCGATGGTAGTCGTGCTATCCTCGATATTTCCAATAATGCTCATTCCTGGAATCGCTTTCTCCGTCCTTATGGGATTTTCGCGCATCCATAACGGTATGCATTATCCGTCAGATGTTATCATAGGAGCCACTTTGGGAATTTCATATGGAATGGCCGCGATATTTTTTATTTGATTACTTATGTACGTTGGGAAATTATCCGAAGTTTTGAAGAAACATAACCAGCCCGCGTTCAGGTTGAAGCAGATCCAAAAAGCCATTTTCCAAGATGGCATTTCTTCGTTTTCCCAAGTCTCGACTCTTTCCAAGGATCTTCGGGAAAAACTTGAAAGTGAAATGAAGATCTTGTCTTTCGAGGTTGTGAATGTTTTGGAAGCGAAGGATGGGCAGTCGGTCAAAGCGCTTTTGAAAACGGAAGACGGGAATCTGATTGAAACGGTGCTGATTTCTCCTAAGCCTGAGACATGGTCGGCTTGCATATCCTGCCAGGTCGGATGCCAGATGGGATGCCGATTCTGCGCGACCGGATCGATGGGTTTCAAGCGGGATCTGACCGCGGAGGAGATAACTGATCAGATCCTTTTCTGGGTCCAGCTTTTGAAAAACAAAAACCAGAAATTGGACACCATCGTTTACATGGGAATGGGGGAGCCTTTCAATAATTGGGAAAACGTTTCCGAAAGCATTAGGATTCTGACAGACCAAGAGCTGTTCGGTTTCGGTTCCAGAAGTCTTTCGGTTTCCACTTCCGGAATCACCGAGGGAATTTTGAAACTGGCGGAAGAATTCCCGCAGGTGAATTTGGCTATTTCGCTCCACTTCGCGGACGACGAGAAACGTTCGCACTATATGCCGGTCAATAAAAAAGATAATCTGGATAATTTGAAAAAAGTGCTGCAATCATATTTTTCCAAAACCAAACGAAAAGTTTTTATCGAATACATCCTTTTGGAAAATATCAACGATTCCAGGCGCGACGCGGAAAATCTTTCGGGTTACCTTAGATCGATAGGGAACAAACATCTTTTACATGTGAATCTCATTCGTTACAACACGACTTCCGCAGGGCTTTCTCCTTCTTCGAAAGCGCGGACCCAGGCTTTCAAGGAGATGCTTGCGAAGAGCCATATCAATGCGACTATCCGCAAAAGTCTCGGAGAAGAAATCAAAGGAGCCTGCGGACAGTTAGCTGGTAAGAATTAGGGCAAAGCTTTCAAGTGGTGTAAAAAAATTTATTCGAGAGATTTTCAACGGCTCCGGTCAGTTGAACCGTTGAAAAAACCAGGCATTGGCCTGGTTTTTTTTATTCTCATTTTATGAGTTCGAAATGCCTAAGTGTAGGGATGATGTTCGGGGCGAGGTTTTCGTTTTCCAGCTCTTCAAGTGGGATCCATCTCCATTGCCGGATGTCTTCTCCTGGGGAAATCTCCCCGATCCTTTTGGCGAGGAAATGGACGAGGATGACGTCTATTTTTCCTTCAGGCGTTTCTTTTTTCGTGTGAAGGAAAAAAGGAGTTTCATTCAGGATTTCGATTTCAACGCCCATTTCTTCTTTGACCTCGCGTCTGGCATGGTCAATGAGGTCATGCTCGAAATCTTCAACCTTTCCTCCGCAGAACTTCCAGAACTGCGTGTCCCCGTGTTGGTTCAAGAGAACCTTTCCGTCTTCGACGATGACCGGTCCTGAGGCGATGATGATTTTTGGCATAGGTTTTCTCCTTAATTGTTATTTGGCCAAATTTTTGACCATGTACGTATCGCGAAGCTTATATCCGCTTTTGCGGTAATAGCCGCGAACCCCGACGCCCGATATTACTACAATCCTGCCATAACCGAATTCTTCTTTGGAGATACGTTCGGCTTCAATCATGAGTTTCCTACCAAGTCCGATATGTTGGGGAGAGGCATCGTCTTTCGTGTTTATCTTAGCGAGTTTTCCGTAGGTGTGCACTTCGCGGATGATGGCGGAATCGCGCAGGACCCCGATAGGATTTTTTTTATTTTTTTCCGAAGGGATTCGGAGTCGGAGCAGGGCGAAAAGCTTTTTCTTATCCCTTGAGACGTATTGCAGGAATATTTCTTTCCCGTCCGAGGCGGCGTAATCTATTCTGTCCAAAACCATATCTTCTTTGATATCGTAATCCTCCTTCACTTCCCGGCAGCGGATGCAGGGGCATTTGGAATGGGGGATTATTATCTGGCGCAAATTGGAAACTTTCGGTCCGGCTTCGATCGAGGTTTCCGGAACGTCGCGCACAAGACGCGCGATGCGCACATAGGGAACGATCGCTTCGTTTTTGATTCTCAGGACAAGCTTTGTGAAAACTTTGTCCGTGAGCGGTTTATATTTCCTTTTTTTCCAAAAGTTATAGAGCGCGCTGTTCTTCACGACCACGGTCGGATAGATCTTGAGCATGTCCGGTTGGAAATCCTGACTCTCGAAAAGCTGCTTGAACATTTTGAAATCTTTGGCCTGGGTGGAACCTGGAAGCCCCGGCATCATATGATAATTTATCTTAAAGCCGGCATCCTTGAGAAGTTTGGTGGCTTCTACGGTCCTGTCTACAAGATGCCCTCTTTTGTTAATTCTCAAGACATCGTCAAAAATACTTTGCACTCCGAGTTCGACTCTGGTACATCCCAATTTTCGGAAATTAAGGATTTCTTTTTCGTCGATATAGTCGGGCCTCGTTTCCAATGTCAGTCCCACTATCCTGTGCTTGGCTTTTTCATTCCTCTTTTGTTCTTTGATTAATTTGTCATGCTGAACTTGTTTCAGCATCTTTTTAGATCCTGAAATAAATTCAGGATGACATTTAGGGTAGTCGTTGCAAGCCCGGAAACATTCCGTAATAAATTTTTTCTGGTATGGCTTTGGAAGATAGGAAAAAGTTCCGCCCATGACGATGAGTTCTATCTTGTCTGTTTGGTGGCCGTTGAGCTCGAGGGAGCGCAGGCGGTTTTGGACTTGTCTATATGGGTCGAACTGCGAAGAAATCGCGCGCATCACAGCCGGTTCATTGGAAAGGTAGCTTTTCGGCATATCCTTTTCAGTCGGGCAATAGAGGCATTTTCCGGGGCAAGGATATGACTTGGTGAGCACCGCGATGACAGCCACTCCGGACTGTGTCCTGATCCTTCGGCTGATCAGGGATTTTTCGAAATCAAAGCTCCTTTTTATTTTTTTCGCTTTTACCAATTTCTCGTATTGGTCGCGCATGTCGGCATTGGTGGGAATCGGCAGTTGTAACTCCTTGGAAAGTTTCTTTTTGAGAACCAAAAGCTCCTCCGAGTTTTTCGGAAGGCTTTCGATTGCGGAGATTATATATTTGTCGTAAAGTGAGTTCATAAAGTTATAATGTTCATAAAGTTCGTAAAGTCATGAAGAGGACAGTTGCTGAAAAAATATTGATTGAAACCGAAAAGGGATACGATCTCATTTCCGGTAAATTTTCCCAAACGCGCAAGAATTTTTGGGCCAGCTTGGAATTTATTGGAGAATATGTGAAAGATGGGGACAAGGTTTTCGACTTCGGCTGCGGGAACGGAAGGCTCTTTGAATTTCTAAACGGTAAGGCGAAAATCGAATACTGGGGGGCGGACGTTTCCCGGGGACTCATCGATATCGCGAAAAGCAAATATCAGGACAAGGCTCCGGAGTTCGACTCCGAATCGGAGTCGAACTCCGGAAAGGCGCATTTTTTGAAAATAAACTCCGGTCAGACTAGCTTAGCATTTGAGGACGGATTTTTCAATACTGCTTACTCGATCGCGGTCTTCCATCACATTCCGGGAGAAGAAACAAGGGCGAAGCTGGCGAAGGAACTTTCCAGGGTTACGAAACCAGGTGGTCGCATCGTGGTGACGGTTTGGAACCTTTGGCAGAAAAAGTATTTCAAAAATATTTTTCAAAACTGGAAAAACAGGGTTATGGGAAAAAGTGAGCTGGATTGGAATGATTGTTATATATCCTTTACGGACAACCAGGGAAACAAGTTCCAAAGATTCCATCACGCCTTCACCAAGAAGGAATTGAAGAGTCTTTTTAAAGTCGCGGGGTTTGAAATTGAAAGATGCGAAATCGTCGCAGGGAGGAACATTGTCTATATCGGGAAGAAAAAATAAATTTGGGCAAAAAGAAAGACGGGGTTTTGGCCCCGTCAGTTTTTGATTATAGATCCCATTTTTAGGGAAGTTTCGCTTGCATTGCTTCTTCCTGTGTAATTTTCAGGGGAATCCCGCTGTATTTTATGTTCAACTTCGCGGTGTGGTTTTTTCCACAGGGACATGCTACGACCAACGTTTCTTGTTTTGCATAATTACCAAAGTGGACTTCTATGAAGGCTGTAGTATTGTCGATGGGGAATATTTTCCCTGTTTCATTGCAGACTAATTGAATTTGCCCCGGTTTTTTTCTCACCCACCCGCGCCCGAATTTAAATGCGATAAAAACGGCGAGGGCTTGCGCAATTAGGATTGCCACGGCGAGCCGCCACTGATCTGCCAATATCCATTTAAAGAAAATCATAATTCCCCCTTGTTCTGAGTTTGAAAATCTGAATCCGCCGAAAGTGGAAATGTCATTTCGTGAATTTCTCCGCATCCGCATGGGCAAACTGCAAGAAGCTTGGCAGTTCCCCGATCATTTCTTATCCGGATGACGCTTTCGTCTCCAATTCCCATGTACCTGCGTCTTTTCTTGCAATAGATATAAAGCATATCAGTAGTTTCTCCTGAATTCGCCTCGGTTGAATTTTTCAAAGAAACCACTGGCAACCAATCCATTGGTAATAGCTTTTGATTCATCCAGCTGACATTGTAGGCACATTCCGTCGACACTGCGATCGCAGATATGCGGCGGATATTTTTCTCGAAAAGCCTTCTCTTTCCGTATCTTCTCTCGGAGCATATGGAGTCTGTGGATTTTACGGATTACGGCTTCCGGCAGAATTTTAACAAGCAGAATGAGCGTTCCAAATCCGCCGAGCAGTCGGATAATTGTGTCCCAAGCTTCTTGTTCGTTCATGGTATCCTCCTGAGTTGTTAAAGGCCTATTTGGTTTTTCCTAAGTTTAAGGTTATCATTAAGCTATCAGTAAAATAGTATAAAGTAAAGAAAGAAAACGTGTCATTCCGGCCTCCGCGCCGGAATCTAGGATTCTGGATCCCGGATCAAGCCCGGGATGACAAGATGGTAAATATGGATATATTTCAAGCGATAGTTTTGGGGATAGTGCAGGGATTGGGGGAGTTTCTCCCGATTTCTTCGACTGCTCATCTGGTGCTGACGCCGTATTTTTTCGGTTGGGATGACCCAGGGTTGGCTTTTGATGTTGCGCTTCATGCGGGAACGTTGGTGGCGGTGCTGGGATATTTTTGGCGAGATTGGATTGGAATTTTGAAGTCGGCCGTCAATCATCTCGGTTTGAAATTCCAGTTCGAAAGCCGAAATCATTTGGATGTTTATAGTTCCAATTTGTTATGGCTCTTGATCGTGGCGACGATTCCGGGGGCGCTGGCGGGATATTTTTTGGAGGATTATGCCAAAGGGGTTTTCAGGCATCCCTTGGTCATCGCGTTCACGCTTTCATTCGTGGGACTTCTTTTATATGCGGCGGATAAATTCTTGAAACACAAAAAGGAAATAAAAGACGTGACTGTTTGGGATTCGATAATAATCGGAATCGCCCAAGCGGTTGCGATCATTCCGGGAGTATCGCGCTCAGGAGCGACGATGACCGCCGGACTCTGGACCGGCCTTTCCCGGGAAGGGGCAGCCAGATTTTCATTTCTGATGTCCACGCCGATAATTTTGGGGGCCACCCTGGCGCAGTTCCCCGATTTCTTCAATGGTACTTTCGAAACGTTGCCTTTAACTTTCGGAGTGCTGGCTTCGGCGATCAGTGGATATTTGGCGATCGCTTTCCTCTTGAGGTTTCTTCAGAAATACGGCTTTGCGGTTTTTGTGTGGTACCGTATAATTTTAGCCCTGGTCATAGTATTGGTTTATTTCAATCCATAAGGCTTCTTGACAGCGATAGCCCATTTGATAATATACCCCTATAGGGTATATTTTTTAATTTCAAAAATCATGAAAAAAGAGGCTAATAAAGCGGATTCAAAGAAAAAGATTTTGGATAGGATTTCCAGGATAGAGGGCCAACTTCGCGGCATTCGGAAAATGATCGGCGAGGAAAAAGGGTGTCTTGATATAATCACGCAGGTGAGCGCGGTGAAGGAGGCTGTTTCCAAGCTCGGAGTGGAACTTCTTAAAAACGATTTCTGCAAGATAGATTTGAAAAAGGGAATCAATGATAAATATATCGAGACGCTGTTTAAGATAAAATAAATAATTCTAAAAATATGCACGACCCCTTTTCTAACGCCTTGAAGCAGTTAAGTGAAGTTGATAAGTTAATAAAAATAGATAGGAACGTTTTAGCTCAGCTGCAGAGCCCGCAGAAATTTTTGGAAGTTTCAATTCCAGTGAAGATGGATGACGGATCAGTGAGGGTGTTTGTTGGGTATAGGTCTCAGTTTAATGATGCCCGAGGCCCTTTTAAGGGGGGTATAAGATTTCACCCGGATGTGAACGTTTCCGAAGTTAAGGCTTTGAGCGCTTGGATGACTTGGAAGACCGCGGTGGTGAACATACCTCTAGGCGGAGGAAAGGGCGGAGTTATCGTGGATTCAAAAAAACTTTCAGATGGGGAATTGGAAGGGCTAGCAAGGGGTTATATTCAGGGAATATATAAATTGATAGGACCGGAAACCGACGTGCCCGCTCCTGACGTATATACCGATCCCAGGATCATGGGTTGGATGATGGACGAATATGAAAAACTGGTCGGTTTGCACCGGCCGGGCGTTATTACTGGAAAACCATTGGCTATCGGCGGCTCGGAGGTCCGTGAATATTCCACGGCCCAGGGAGCTTTTTATGTGATCAGGGAGGCAGCAAAGAAGCTCGGACTCGGAAAGGGCTCGACTGTGGCCATCGAGGGATTCGGAAATGCCGGAGCACATCTGGCCTCCATTCTTCAGAAAAAAGGATACAAGATTATCGCCATAAGTGATTCCAAGGGAATGATCGTGAATTGCATGGGGCTCGATGTCGAGCAGGTTAAAAAACACAAGGAAAAAACCGGGTCGGTTATACACTATGAAGGATCGGAAGAAGTTAATATTCCGCACTGCATAGCCCAAGAGGCCGATATCTTCATTCCCTCCGCGTTGGAAAACTCCATAACGGCCGAGAATGTGGATGATATCAAAGCGAAGTTGATCGTCGAAGTGGCCAATGGGCCGATCACTCCGGATGCTGATGACATTTTGAACAAAAAAAATATTTTCGTGGTGCCGGATATTTTGGCCAACGCCGGAGGGGTAGCTGTGAGTTACCTGGAGCAGGTCCAGAACGCCTATGGATATTATTGGAAAGAAAAGGACGTATTGGAGAAATTGGAGGAAATCATGAAAACCGCTTTCAATGATGTATGGAAGGAAAAGATGAAGTATAATACCACTATGAGGCTTGGGGCCTATGCTCTTGCGGTTAGAAGGGTGGAGCAGGCGATGAAGGCCAGGGGAAGGGCATAGAAAAATTTCTAATTCCTAATTTCTAATTCCTAATAAAATTGGAAAATTAAAATTTGTAGGATGTTTCGTGCTTTTCGCATGATACATGATACATGATACATGATACATGTTGTATGATTTGGTAATAATAGGCGCTGGGCCGGCGGGACTTTCTGCTTCGGTCTACGCTTCGAGATACGGGGTTAAGAATATCGTCATCGGGGGAGTTTCCGGCGGCGTCACGACGCAGACCCATGAAATCGGGAATTGGCTGGGAACGCAAAAGATCAAGGGATATGAATTTGCTAGCAACGCTGCGGAGCATGTGAAAAGTTACGGAGCGGAAATAGTCAGTTCCCTGGTCGATGAGATCGTGAAAAAGGGGGATGAGACTTTTTCACTTTCACTTAGCAATGGGCAAAAAGTGGAAGCGAAAACCGTTATAATCGCGCTCGGCACGAGACACAGGCACTTAGGCGTCACCGGGGAAAAAGAATTTGCCGGAAAAGGAGTTTCGTATTGCGCGACTTGCGACGGCTTTTTCTACAAGGGGAAAACCGTGGCGGTCGTGGGCGGGAATGACAGCGCCGCCGGTGCGGCTGTGTTCTTGGGGGATATCGCGGAAAAAGTGTATATGATTTACAGAAAGGATGAGCTTCGAGCTGAACGCTTTTGGGTGGGACTTATCGAGAAAAATCCCAAAATAAAAGTTTTGTATAGCACGAATATTAAGGAGATCTCGGGAAATGAAAAGGTGGAAGGGGTCACGCTCGACAGCGTTTTTGACGGATCAAGCGAATTGAAAGTGGATGGTATATTTGTGGAGATAGGCTCGGAGCCAAATGTGGAACTCATCAAGGACCTGGGTGTTGATCTGGATGAGGACAGCTTCATTAGAGTCGGCCCGGACGGAAGGACGAATGTGAAGGGCCTTTGGGCGGCAGGCGATATCACGACGGGTTCGAACAAATTCAAGCAGATTGTGACCGCCGCTTCCGAGGGGGCGATCGCTGCGCAGAGCATCCAGCAGTTTTTGAAGAAATAGTTTTTACGTAATTGGATATGAAAAACCCGCCGGTCGCGCCAGCGGGTTTTCTTTATTCATGCTCGAAGCCTTCTTGGAAGAGTAGCTTTCATTTTTTTGAAAAATTCAGTCACTTCAATTATGTTCCTTATGGTCAGATCTTTTTGTGGATTCCACCCATTGAGAATGCAGGGGAAGCGCGATTCGAACTCCTGTTTGATTTCCGGAATTACGAAGTTGAATTTTTCCGGAAAAACCAAGCCTCTTTTAAAATGGAAGCATTCCAGCTTACATTCGAATTCCAGGATTGAAAGTATGCCCACGATGGTCATTATGTGGAATTCGTCCTCGTCGAAATATCTCGATACGAGGTCCTTTAAATCAGCATCCCAGTTTGGGCGAAGTGCCGCAAAATAATAGAGAGCGATATCCTGGGGACTTGAAAGTACGGGCTTGAGTCTTAGCGCAGGTTCTCCCATAGAATTCCTTTTGTTTGGGTTTAAAGCAATCCTCCATGAAAGGCATTAGATTTTAAATGAACTCACCTCCTTTAAGTTTGCCATGGGTTAATGACGCCTCCTATTACCATTAAATTCCTTTAAAATGGGATTGTCAAATGGATAAGCGCTTGGACTATGGACAAATAAAATATTTCCTGTATAATTATTTTTGTAGCTCGAAGCGGTGTTTTTTATTCGTGTATTTTGTTTCGATGGGCCGGTAGCTCACCTGGTAGAGCGCCTCATTTGCACTGAGGAGGTAGCGGGTTCAAGTCCTGTCCGGTCCACAAAAATATAAAAAGAAAAAAGGACTTGAAGGGCGCGAGTAGAATGCGGATGAGCATTCTGTGTGTAGCGCCCAGGCTTCGAGTCGGAGCGAGAAGAAGTCCTGTCCGGTCCACAATAGGGGCGATTAGCTCAGGTGGTTAGAGCGCGTCACTGATAATGACGAGGTCCCAGGTTCGAGTCCTGGATCGCCCACCCCGTAAAATTCGCTTCGCTCATCACGGGGCGCAGCGCAGAAATCCCGAGAGGGATTTTTGTTTTAAATAAGCTAAGTTTATACCCGTGGAACCGCGTGAATGCGAAGCATTTTTACGCGGTTGACAAAATCCCGAAGATAAAGTAATATAAGGATAAGAAAAGCCCCAGGGGCTTTTTTAAAAACCCTTAAAAAAGATATTATGTTTGATAAAATCCTGACCTTCATTAAAGAAGCAAAAGCCGAACTCACGAAGGTCAATTGGCCGACAAAGAAGCAGACATTGAATTACACCATGCTGGTGGTCGCAGTGAGTCTGGTTGTAGCGGCTTTTCTAGGAGGACTGGATTACCTTTTCGGGATGATATTAAGGGAATTTTTGATAAAGTAAGGGGAGTGGCATCCCAGTCCCGATTCCAAAGATAGGTTTCTATTATTTGCAGTCATACTCACGGAATCGCCCGCGGCTTAGTTGAATTGATATTTTAAAGATTAATTAAAGAATCGGGACGGGACGCTCATTTTTGTAGCTGCTCGTACCTCGCAGACAAAAATGGCGAAGCAAACGCAACATCATGGAAGGGCCTGGTATGTGATCCATACGTATTCCGGATATGAAGAGAACGTGGCAAGGAACCTCAAGCAGAGGATCGAATCCATGGATATGCAAGAATTGATTTTCGACGTTATCGTTCCTAAGGAAAAGAAGATAAAGATCAAGGCGGGAAAAAGATTGGTAGTCGAAGAAAGAATATACCCCGGATATGTCTTGGTGGATATGATAGTGACTGACGCTTCTTGGTATGTCGTTCGGAACACTCCTAATGTTACCGGGTTTATCGGACTAGGAACGACTCCTACTCCGGTCGATCCACGCGAGATTGAGATGCTCAAAAAGAGGATGGGAGTGGCTGAGCCGAAATACAAGATCGATGTGAAACTGGGAGATGCCATCAAGATCAACGAAGGACCATTCAAGGATTTCGACGGAAAGGTTGAGGAAATCGATGATGCGAAAGGAAAGGTCAAAGTATTGGTTTCCATCTTCGGAAGGGAGACGCCAGTAGAATTGGACTTTTTGCAGATAAGAAAGATTTAATTTAGTAAACAGTAATAAGTAACCGGTAACCGATAATAACGCTTCTCTGGAATTTCCAGATTATGGGTTCCAGGTAATGAGAAAAATATTATGGCGAAGAAAATCAAGGTTGTTATAAAGCTCCAAGTCATCGGAGGAAAAGCCAATCCGGCTCCTCCAGTCGGTCCAGCCCTTGGTCAGCACGGTCTGAACATCCAAGAGTTCTGCACGAAATTCAATGAAGCGACCAGGGACAAAATGGGAGACGTCGTGCCTGTGGAAATCACGGTTTTTGAAGACAGGACTTTCGAGTTCATCATGAAAACCCCTCCAGCAGCCGAGCTTATCAAGAAAGCGGCCGGAGTCGGAAAGGGAGCTGCCAATCCGCTCAAGGACAAGGTTGGAAAAATCAGCAAGGCTCAGGTCAAGGAAATAGCTGAAAAGAAGATGGTCGACCTCAATGCCAATGATATCGAAGGAGCATCCAAGATCATTGAAGGAACCGCCCGCAGCATGGGCATAAAAATAGAGAACTAGTCTTTATTTTGCGAGGTCTCGGTTTTGTTTTAAAATCGAAGATTTTAACAAATACGGACAAGATCAATGGGTATCAAAGTAGAATAGTTTGTAGGGTATAAAGTTATCAATATTTAATTTGTGGGAGTGTTACGCAGCAAGCTGCGTAATCCGCATGCACCACGAAAAAACATGAAGAGAGGAAAAAAGTACAGCGCGATCGCTGAAAAAATCGAAAAGAACAAGCTTTATGAAATCGAAGAAGCCTTGGCCTTGGTAAAGGAGGGAAAAGTCGCCAAATTCGACGAGTCAGTCGAGGTCCATGTTAATTTGGGAATCGACAATAAGAAAGACCAGGTTCGCGGATCGGTAGTTTTGCCGCATGGGACGGGAAAGGCTAGGAAGGTTGTCGTCATCACTTCTACCAAAACCAAGGAGGCTGAAGATGCTGGTGCCGATTTGGTAGGAGCCGAGGAGCTTATTGAGAAGATTAAAAACGGCAAGGCTGGAAATTTCGACGTAGTGGTGGCCACTCCTGAAATGATGCCGAAGCTCGCGCAGGTCGCGAAAATCCTTGGACCGAAGGGGCTTATGCCTAGCCCTAAGACCGAGACCGTTACCGACAAAATCAAGGAAGCTGTGGAAAGTTTAAAGAAAGGAAAAGCTTCTTTCAAGAATGACAACACCGGAAACGTCCACCAAGTCATCGGAAAACTTACTTTCGATGTCGCCAAACTCAAGGAGAATCTGGAGGCCACTGTCGACGCCGTCGAGAAGGCTAGGCCAGCCGGAGTGAAAGGCGCTTACATCAAATCAATCTCGGTCTGCTCCACCATGGGACCGGCCGTGAAAATATCAAGAAAATAGTTTTTCTTCAGATATGATAAATAAAAGACATCCTTGTGGATGTCTTTTATTATCAAACGAAGCGAGCGAAATAGAAATTAATTTCCATTTCCGAGCGAGTGCAGATAACAAATTGGCCAATACCCCGCGGTTTGCCGCGGAACCCGAAGGGTCCAGGACTTGCCCTGGGGTAAGCACCAATTTATTTATGGCGTAATTTGGCCCCGTTAAATGCCGCCTTGCGGCAGGCCACTTTTTGTGGTCTATTTAACAGGGTGAACTTTGACTGGGGGTTTCAAAGGGTGTAAACTTAAGTGGCTTTAAACTTTGACATTTACTTTGATGGCAAAATTAATCATAGGACTTGCGGGGGAGATGGGCTGCGGTAAGGGGACGGTCGCCAATTATCTGGTGGAAAAATACAATGGAAGTTCCCATAGTTTTTCAACAGCCCTGAAAGATATCTTAGATCGCCTGTATTTGGATAGGAGTAGGGATAATTTAAATGGGCTGTCCAAGGCGTTAAGGGGCGCCTTCGGCGAGGATGTTTTCGCAAAAAGCATGAGCGCTGACGCTGAAAACGATCCTCATGATGTCGTAGTGGTTGAAAATGCGAGAAGGCTGGATGATATCTATTATTTGAGGCTTTTGCCACATTTCAAATTCGTCTATATCGATGCTGGCATGGAAAACAGATACAAAAGAATGGTCGAAAGGAATCAGTATGTTGGAGATGACATGAAAACTTTCGAAGAGTTTAAGAGGGAGCATGAACTTAATACCGAAGCCTCCATACCCCCACTGAAAGAGCACGCGAATTACGTGATTACGAACAACGGTTCTTTGGAGGATTTGTATTCGCAAATAGATGGAATCATAAAGCAAAATATCGGATAGTCTCGTAATAGTTTAACTTTTCATATATGAAAAAGAAAATACAGGAAAAGATGAGCGCATTTATCGACTCGGAGATTTTTTTCGGAGGTAAGGCCATTCTTGATAATAAAAGATTGAAAGAAGTGGTTGACCATTGCAGGGGATTGGGACTCAGAATCGTTCTTACTCAAGGAAGTTGGGATTTGATCCATATCGGTCATGCGAGATATATGCGCGAGGCGAAAAAGCACGGGGATATTCTGGTTGTCGGAGTGGACAGCGATGAAAAGATTAAAAAACGCAAAGGACCGGAACGGCCGATCGTCCCGCAAAACGAAAGATTGGAAATGGTCACGCATCTTCGTTATGTCGACTTGGTCGCGCTTAAGGAATTACAGGATCCAAAATGGAACCTTATCAAGCTTGTGCGTCCGGACGTTTTGATCGCCAGCGATCGGATGGAATATACGAAAAAAGAACTTGCGGAGCTGAAAAAACACTGTGGCAAGGTCATGGTACTTGATTCCCAGGCGACTACTTCCACCAGTGCGAAGATTCGCCACCTGCAAATAAACACCGCGAAAAAATTGGAAAAAGCCTTAACCCCGAGACTTCTGAAGACGATCGAGGAGGTCCTTAATGGCGTAAAATAAAATGAAAAAAATAATCATCGCTTACGTTCCAGTCCTGCACGAGGGATATAGGAAATTTTTCGAGAAGCATGCCGATGCTGAAGTTTGTTATATCATCGGTCAAAGTTTGATCGAAGAATTTGACCATCTTGCGAAAGAAATAAGAGCGTTGGCCCCTGGGGAAGTAAAAAAAGCTGTGGAAAGTTGGGATATTTTTTCCAAAGTTGAAATTTTAGAATCAGAAAAAATTTCGGATGTCGCTTTGTCCGCGAAAAAAGTCGTGCTTCCGAATGAAGATGTGTTGAAAAGAATCTGGGACAGATACTTTCCTAAGGCGCAGGTTATTCTGGATCCGGTTTTTCTCCGATGGGACAAGCATAATACCGTAACGGAAAACCCGATCAGTCCAGACGTGGAAATATCCCAGAAAGATTTCGATAAAAAAATGATCGCGCTTACTGTCGAAGAAGCGGAGAAAAGTTCCGATTGGTGGCGCAGGATCGGCAGCGTGGTAGTGAAGGATGGAAAAATTATCCTAAAAACATATAACAGGCATTTACCTAGTGAGCACACTCCGTATGCGAACGGGGATCCTCGCAACAATTTCCATAAAGGCGTGCATCTGGAGCTGGGGACCTCTATCCATAGCGAAGCCGGTGCTATTGCTGAAGCTGCGAAAAAGGGTATTTCTCTGGAAGGCGCGGAAATATATGTCACGACCTTCCCATGTCCACCCTGCGCGAAATTGATCGCATATTCAGGAATTAAAAAACTTTACTATAAAATAGGCTACGGAGTTTTGGATGCGGAGGGTATCTTGAAACAGAGTGGGGTGGAGATAACCCAGGTAGTCGAATAAAATTTTCTTTCAAATAAAAAAACGAGCCCGACACTACTTGCTAGTTGTCGGGCTCTTTCGTTTTTGCAGCGATGCGCGAGTTACGGTTCGGGATTGAAAAATTCTTCTTCCCCGCGAAGTTCGGTGGTGCCGTTGACTACCGCGGCTTTGCGCATGCTGGCCGGTCCGATCGCTCCTTGGAAAAATTTCTCGATGTGGGGGAGGGCGCCTGGGGCATGAGCGAATCCTTCCAACCAGGTGCCGCGGAAAACTCTCCAGCGGAGCTGCTCGTCGAGAATATGAGCATATTCATTCCTGATGATGTAGCCAGTGTAACTTCCGCTTCCTTTGTTGGCGGCGTCTCGGGTGGCACGGCGAGCTTCTTTTTCAGGGCTCCGGTCTTTGCAAACGGTAACCTGAACAGGACCAGAAAGATCGGGTATCTGAAGCTGGAAGTGTAGATGTCCGATGGTGCCGGCATTGTGCGAACGCAGCCCGAAGCGGCCAGTAAAGACGCCGCCGGGGATCTTGAAGAATTCCTGAGCCCATTTCCAGGCATCCAGGATCTGGAGCCATTCTTCGTTCGTGAGCAGGTAGAATTCCTCGTTGATGATGTGTCTTTTGGGAAGGATCATCAGATGCAGAGCATGGTGCTCTTGAGGGAAGGGATTGACCCAGACCCACAGAAGCGGCCAGTCTTTGCCTTCAGGATCGAACTCGCCCTTTTTGTTGAGCGGCTTGTTCTTCTCGAAATTGAGCGGAGGGCAGAAGAGGCATTTTTTCTCTGTTGCCGCTTTCAGCATCTCCCGCGCCTGTTCCGGGTTTCTTGCGTTTTCCACAGAATAACCCAAGTTGTCTTTTGCTCCCGTTCTGATTCCATCCAGCATCCGATTTCTCCTTTTCGCGCATTTAAGCGCTTTGGTGGCTTATTTACTTCTCAAAGACCAAGATACTATTATAGCACCTTTCTAATAAAAAAGCAAGGGATAGGAGAAAAAGAAAAGACCTACAGTCCGGTTGGATCCGCAGGTCTTTCAAGGGTTCATGGGGACTAGGTTTAAGTGGAGACTAGCGCATTTTATTGAGTTTATCCAATGCGTGGTCTTCGCCATCATCTTCCATGTCCGGATCCCAGGTTTCCGCATCGAACTGTTCCATTGTTTTTCTGGCTTCATTGCGGTCGTCGGTATAGCAATCAGGGAAAATTGTTTCAAAAACTTTTCTGAGCTGGTGGTATACGATGTCATTGTCGCAAGCAATGAGGACTATATTCCTGCCTATATTCTTGAGTCCTCTGAGGCAGATCTGAATGTAGCATTTTGACGACCAGACACTGAAAATCATTTGAAAGATATCAGCAGACCTGATTGTTTCAAGCCATTTCTCATCCGTCAGAGCTTCAACGCAGACATACTGGTCCTTTCTTTTGGGGGCTAATGCGTTGCTGCGGATCTGGATGTCGTACGTTGGATTGATGATAAGCGGCAAGATTTTTTCTCGCACATTTACATCAATAGCCATCATTTCGGCAGTAGTTACCGGAGTTTCTTTTTTTACAAACGCTCTGTACATGATAATCTCCTCCTTGCGCATCCAAGCGCTCTTTGAATTTCTCGTTAATAAATCGTAACTGACCCTTTGACAGAAATGGTAAATTCGGTTCCTGAACGTGCGTTTTTCAGGACATCTGGAAGGTCAGTCGCTTTTATTTCGTGGAATATTTCAGCAGTGCCATAGTATTCAAGAAAAGCGACCCCACATCTTATATCCAAAAGAGTGTAGTTATATCTCTTGGGCAAATTATCGAAGCTTACTATTTCTCCGTTGCCGATGTATAAGGTTTTTGTTAGCAGGCAAAATGACGGAATGGCAGCTATCCATAAGATTGTGGCAGCCAATAAGTTGTCATAGTTGAAAAACAGCGCTCCGCCTAGGCAGAGCGCAAGCGACATGCCTAACTGAAAAAGCATCTTTTTCATGATTTCCGATCCCTTTCTTATATGAGGTTTTTAAGCTACCGGGTTTCATAGGATTAAATCATTTCTTTGTAAAAAAGTCAATAAAAGCGCCCTTCCGAGCGCTTTTAAAAAATACTACAGGAGCGATATTTAAGGTTTTTTATACCCAACCTTGACCTTCAATGATTCGCGTTTCTCGTCGTTCGTGTCTCCAATGATCAGGTGCGCATGGAAATGGTCGACACTTCCACCGGTAAATCGCATGTCTCCGAAGCGGATAAGGATCGATCCTCCCAGAATATTATTTTTCCGGATCATTCGGTTAATCAGATCAAACAGACTGGCTTTTTCTTCATCGGTCATGTCTGTCGGCATGGTGAAATGCCGCTTGCAGACAAACAGGAAATGATGGACCGATCCTTCATAGGGGCTCATATTTTCAGTGGCTACCCAATTTTCATTTTCATCCAAGATCGGTTTCGGATGGTACTTAAGAAAATGCTCCATGCAAAAAGGGCAGACCCCATCTTTTTCTATCTGCTGCATCACGTCTATCTGCTCCTGCGTCCTGGCGTGTTTGAGATTCACATATGTCTTTTTTGTATCATTCATATTTTTGAAGATTATACCGCGACGGCTATCCCTTTGATTCCCGGATGCGGGTCGTAGTCGGAAAGCTCGAAGTCGTCCTTGGTAAAAGAGAAGAAGTCGGTTTTGTCCGTGTTGAGCTTCATAGTAGGATATGGGCGGGAATCGCGCTCGAGCATCTTGTCAACGGCATCCATCTGGTCGACATAGATATGCGCATCGGAAATGGTATGGACGTATTCATAGGGAATCGTTCCTGTTGCCTGGGCGATCATCATCGTGAGAGCGGCGTATTGCACCATGTTGGAAGGAACGCCGATCGGCACGTCTCCTGATCTCTGGAACATGTGAAGGGTCAATTTGTTGTCTATGACTCGGATATGGATCCAGCCATGGCATGGGCATACTACTACTTTCTGCGTCTTGCCAGTCCCGCGGATAGTGTATTGGGGGACCCAAGGTGTGATGAAATGGGTTCGAAGGTGCGGGAATTCCTTGATCTGTTCGATTATGTTCTGGAATTGGTTGTATGTTCCTCCGTCAGCAGTGGGAAAGTCATGGAATGCGGCGCCATATGAACCCGGTCCAAGGTCGCCAGTTTCAAGACCTCTTTTCTTGCACTTCTCTTCCGTCCCCCAGGGTGCCCACCAATAGCATCCATAGCTCTCAAGCTGTTTCAGTGTTCTGGCTCCGTTGGCGAAACCCATTATTTCCCCGATGGCTTGTTTCCAAATAGTTTCAGGCTTGATGGCAGGGTTCATATTGCGCTCGGTGATCATGGGGAAGCCGTTTTCAAGCTTGAAGCGCATGGTGGCCCCAGTGACGGAAATGGCGTCGACTTCGAGCTGAGTACCCATTTCCTGGCCTTCTTGTTTGATTCTTCTGAGGAGGTCCTTATATTGGTTGTCCGGGGTTCTTTCACTGAAAGGCTTCATTTTTACCGTATCTTGGAACATAGCTTTTGTGGCGTTAGTGCTTAGTTTCTGGAGTATACACGATTTTTCGACTAAATGCCAGTCAAAATGGACTTTCCAGGCGGCCTTTGTTGTGTTAAAATCAATTAAGATAAAAGAAAAAAATATGGCAAAACCAATATTGAGCATAATTTCGGCGATTGCCGAAAACAGGGCGATTGGGAAAAACAACCAGTTGCTTTGGCATATCAAAAAAGATTTCCAGCATTTCAAGGAAAAGACTTTGGGGCACGTGATGCTGATGGGTCAGAAGACGTATGAATCCATCGGCAAGCCTTTGCCCGGAAGGACGACGGTCGTAGTTTCTAATGATATGAATTTCAATCCGGACGGAGTAATTGTTTGCAGAACATTGGAGGAAGGAATCATGAAATCCAAGGAACTTGAAAAAGAAGAGATTTTTATTTGCGGAGGAGGAAGCATTTACGCGCAGACAATCGGGATGGCCGACAAATTGTATTTGACCGTAATTGAAGGTGATTTTGAGGCGGACACTTTTTTCCCGGAATATTCGGAGTTTAAAAATATCGTCAGTGAAAAAGCGGACAGTGAAGACGGTTTCAAATTCAAGTTTTTAGAATTGATCAAATAATGAAAATGGAAATAAAGATTAAAAAACTTAATCCGGAAGCAAAAATTCCTCAATTCGCCTTGAAGGGCGATGTTGGGATGGATTTATATTCAGCCGAGGAAGTCGTCATCAGGCCCGGAGAAAGGATTTCCTGCAAGACCGGAATAGCTATGAAGATCCCCGATGGATACGCGGCTCTCATTTGGGATAAGAGCGGGCCGTCGCATAAGTTCGGCATAAAGACCCTTGGCGGAGTTTTTGATAGCAATTACACGGGGGAATATATGATAGGCTTGGTTAATCTGGGAAAAGAAGATTACAAGATAGAAAAAGGTCAGAAGATTGCCCAGGTGCTTTTTCAAAAAATAGAAATACCGGAGATTTTGGAGGTAGATGAATTGGAGAAAACCAATAGGGGCACGGGAGCATTTGGCAGTACTGGTTTGCATTAAAATTAGTTAACATAAGAAAACACATATGTCCAAATACATACCAGTCATTGGAATGGAAGTCCATGTTGAGCTCAAGACCGAGTCCAAGATGTTTTGTGATAGCAAGAACGGGATGGGGCTTGAGACTGAACCGAACGTGAACATTTGTCCGGTTTGCACGGCGCAGCCCGGAACCTTGCCCGTGCCTAACCGCAAAGCGATCGAGTTCGTCCAGTTGGCAGGGCTTGCTTTGAATTGTGAATTGAACCTCAAATCCAAATTCGACCGCAAGAACTATTTTTATCCGGACATCCCGAAGGGATACCAGATTTCGCAATATGACCAGCCTCTTTGCGGAAAAGGACGCATCAAAGTCGGCGGAAAAACCATAGGGATAACCAGGATCCATATTGAGGAGGACACTGGAAAGTTGGTGCATGCTGCTGGGGGTGCCGACCCCGTAAAGGCCGATAAATCGGCCCACGGGGCAGGTTATTCGCTGGTGGATTTTAATCGCGCCGGAGTTCCGCTTATGGAATTGGTGACCGAACCGGATATTGAAAGCGGTGCGGAGGCCAGGGCTTTTTGTCAGAAGCTCCAACAAATCTGCAGATATCTGGGAATTTCCGATGCCGATATGGAGAGGGGGCATATGCGCTGTGAAGTGAACCTTTCTTTGCATAAAGAAGGAGAGGAAAAACTCTCCGGAACCAAAGTGGAAGTGAAAAATATCAATTCGTTCAGGTACGTGGAAAAAGCCATCAATTTCGAAATAGAAAGGCAGGCCGCGCTTTTGGACAGCGGGGAAAAAATCGTGCAGGAAACCCGCGGATGGGACAGCGTGAAAAACGAGACCGTTTCGCAAAGGAAAAAGGAATCGGCGCATGATTACCGATATTTTCCGGAGCCCGATATCCCGCCGATGGAATTCACTGAAGAATATGTGGAAGAGCTTCGCCTGAGACTTCCCGAACTTCCGGATGAAAAAGAAAAAAGATTCATTGAGCAGTTTGGTCTTCCCCAGGAAACAGTCGCGACTTTGATTTCGGACAAGGGCGTGGCGGATTACTTCGAAGCTGTGGTGAGCGAACTCCAGGAAAAGATTTCTGGTAAGGAAATTTCCGCACCGGAAGAGAAGGTTTTCAAATTGGCCGTGAACTATATTCTGACCGAACTTCGAAAGCACATGATGGAGGACGAGTTGGATATCGAGGATATCAAGATAACCCCGGAAAATTATGCGGAGCTCATCGGGATCGTGGCTGACGGGAAAATAAATTCTTCCGCGGCGCAGACCGTCCTTTTGGAGATGTATCAGACTGGCGGGGATCCTTCGCAGATCATCGAAGAGAAAAATCTTTTGCAGGTGAGCGACTCGTCCGAATTGGAAGGCGTGGTGGATGCGGTTTTGGCTGCCAATCAGAAGTCAGTCGAGGATTTCAAAGCCGGCAAGGAGAATGCCATCAAGTTCCTGATGGGGCAGGTAATGTCGGCTTCGAAGGGAAAGGCTAATCCTCAAGTGATAATGCAGTTATTGAAAGAAAAATTGAGCAAATAATAAAAACTCCAGATCCGCCTCTGGCGGAAAGGAGTCGAAAGGGAAAGCCAATCCCCAAATGGTCATGGAGATATTAATTAAAAAGCTTAAATAAAAAAAATATGTTCGAAAGATTTTTTGGAGGAGGAGCTAAAAAGCCTCAGCCGGGAGAAATTTCTCCTGAGGTCAAGAGTGAAATAGTGAATAAATATAAAAATGAAAAACCTGTGGACTTGGGAGAGCGAAGGGCGCAAGCTGTGCGTGACGCTGTCTATGGAAAAGTCAATCCTAAAGGCGAGGAGGGAAGAGGAAAGATGAATATCTCAAAAGAAGAGGCATCCGATGCGACCAGAAGAATCAGAGAGGGCAACACGGGTCCATTTATTGAGATTTCACCAACTACGGAAGACGAAATGGAAACTCAGATCAGGGGGATGGAAGAATTTCTGGATGACTTCGGTCATTACGAAGAAGTTCTAAAGAAGATAGAGGGAAATCTTAATAATTCAACCGAGGACAGGCATAGGGAGCTTCTAAGTAAGGAATTAGAACAGGCGAAGCAGCAAGCGATTTTGGAAATCGAAACCTTTATGGATGCTAACAAAGTAAGGCAAGGAGATGATGCGAGACTTATTAAGTTGAGGCAGCGGGCGATAGGTATGAGGAATTCCTTGCAAAAAATCGGGGGGTTGGAAAAGGCGGCGTAGTTTTTAGGGAATGAAAAAAGCGGACCTCTGCTGCGGGGTCCGCTTTATATTACGGGTAATCTCACACTGATCGTGCGATTGCCGATTACCCGAAAAAATCTTATTTCATCCGAAATATCCACTGGCAAGGTGAGTCTCAGGAGTCCTTTCTCCAGATAGAGGGAATGTATGGTTTTTCCCGGATTGCCTGCTTTCGCAAGTTCAATCAAGGGGAAACCGGATTTTCTCTGGCCTGGAATATCTGCCGATAGGAGCATTATTACGCCCATTATATCGGCTTCGGAAGCCAGGGTTACGAGAACCGACTTTGGATCATTTGGAACCCTCAGGGCCATTTTAATTGCGCCCAGTGTTGCTTGAACCGACCATGCCAATGTGCCCACCTCCTCTCAAAAGAACGATTTTTAGGTAACATTCTTTATAACATGCGATTATTAATTTGTCAATGCCGGGCTATGGCTGTGGATAACCGGATTTTGGCCAGGATGTATACGGGTGTATAATATCCTTAATGAGAAAAGAAACACCGAAAAACAAGATTTCAAATAAAGCGAAGTAAGTCGCCCGTATGGGTGATTTTTTTTAGGACAAAAAGAAGTTCTTTGACAAAGGAGCGTGCCATGGAAAAAAGAGAGGAATGTATCCTGTTGAAACAAGGGTGTCCCTTCGGAGATGTCGATTGCACAGGAGAAAAGTTCGCGTATTGCGAGCGCAGAAAACTGGTTCAAAAAGGGTTTGGGACCCTGGAGGCAAAATTGGAGATTGCTTCTGCAATAAAAGCCGCATAGGGAGGATTTAGTATTATGGAAAAAGCATGGTGCATATTTATCGGTTCTTGCAGTTTGCTGGGTGATATTTGCGAGGGTGGTCCGTATTCAAAGTGCGCATCATTTGAAAAGATCGCAACGGCAAGAAGTGAGAGGTGCGAGGCTGGATTTTCGGAAAAGTGCGCTTATCCGAAATATCGCGCATTGGTGAGAGAAGGAACTTCTTGCGGAGTGGAGGGGAATTGCTTTGTTCTTGAGATTCTGCAGGATGGAATGTGTCACGGTAGGCATGGTGATTATTCCTTGGAAGATTTTCTGATGCACGCATCCCATCTTCGGGATTGCAGAAAGGTTCTCAGAGCTCATGGACTTTGAAATCGCAAAGGGCTGGCGCAACGCGTCAGCCCTTATTCTTTTTCATGGAAAAAGGAATTTCTATTTTATGAAGTCGGACACCGCATTTTCAATTTCCTCGTACTCTTTCAGCCAGATAATCCTCTTGTCTTTTTGAAACCAAGTCATTTGGCGTTTCGCATAATGGACGATGTCGAAATACAGCTTCTCTTTTGCGCCTGAGGCGCATCCGCCTTTGGCGGACATTCCACTTTCTAGTGGTATTTTTCCCTGGAGATATTCGGCGATGCGGCGGTATTCGAGTCCGAAGCCTTCCAGTCTTTCCCAGGAAACTCCATCCAAATGAAGTCTTTTGACTTCATTAATCATGCCCAATTCAAATCTTTCATCCAGGCGTTTTTTTATCTTAAGGTGCAAATTTTCTTTTTCTGTTTTTATGCCAATTTGCAGAAATTCGTAGGGGCTAGGTTTTAGGTTTTGG
>LCKI01000008.1 GCA_001001345.1 Parcubacteria group bacterium GW2011_GWC1_45_14
AGCCTGCTGCGTCCTTCATCGCTTACTTCAGTCAAGGCATCCACCATATGCATTAAGTAACCTTTCATTATTTAACGGTTAGCAGTTAACAATCACTTATTTAACTGCTTGTGTATTTGTTCACGGTGTTGTTTGTATCTTTTTAGGGATACGCAATTTTTTTTGACCTACTTTTTTGACTAATCATGTATTGCGCCCAGTTTCCCTTTTTTCCGCATAAAAATGTGAAAAGGAAATAACCCTACACGCACATGAAAAGACTCCTATTCTATTGTAAAGGTGATCGCGTAAAATGATTCTTGCGAATCATCACGCGACTGGCGCGGAAACATACTTCCCAAAGTCCGTTTTTTCATCGAGCTTTTGAAACTTGTTTCGGTACCATTTTAAAGAAACAAAAAACCGCCTTTTGCAGCGGACCCAACCGAGGACCTATTTGGCCTTCTTGGTTCACCCGCTTTTTCGCATTTCGTTTTTCTGGATATTTCTCAAATATTTGAAAAATGAATTATATCCCCTTGTGTCCTATTTGCCTTTTATGTGGCGAATATTTTTTAGACGTAAATACATAATAGCAAATATAAAAAACCTGTCAAGTGTTTGGAATAATCCATATTTATTACAACGGAATATGGCTATTATTCCCTGTTTTTTCCTTATTTTTAAGGATAAAAAAACCGCCCTGATTCGGGCGGTTTTTCAAGTGTATTTTTATATTTATCCTTATTTCTTCTCGGAAATCTCCTCTCTGATTTTTCGAAGAAGAACTCCTGCTTCCTCTTTTCCGCCAAGCCCGAACGAAAGTCCGATTGCCAGCGAAAGTGCGGCCACAAAACCAATGAAAAGGGTGTTAACGATCGATTCAGCTATTCCAAGCTGCACGAGCGCGGTCAAAACTCCGAAAACGATGATCGCCCATTTGGAAACCGAAGCCAAGAGCGAAGCGCTCATGACGCCGGCAGCCCTCACGCTCCCGCGGACAAACTTATACACGAAATTCGCCAGAATAAAGGCGATAGCCAGAACCACGATCGCGACGACCACGTTCGGGATGTACATTATGATACTGTTGAGGAAATTCGTAACTTGAGTGAGCTGCAAAATGTCAGTAGCTGCCATAAGGAAAACCAAAATCAAAAACCATCTCACCACTTCGCCGAAAACTTTCGAAAGACTAAGCTCCAATCCCACTTCCTCAAACTTCTTGGTAACTTCGGATTTCTCCATAGCCCTGTCCACTCTCGTCAATTTGATTCCTTTTTCCACCGCATTTCCCAAAACCTTCGCCACGATAAGGCCGATGACGAAGACCAGCACTGCGCCGATAAATGTCGGCAGGAAACTTGCAAACCTGATTCCCAGGCTTGCCAGGGATTCGGAGATGGCCGATCCCCATGTTTGGAGTTGATTCATACGCTTTGTTCAATTTCACCGAAATCCCTTTTCGGAATTTCACGGCAAAGTTGAAAATTTATAATTAATTACTGACTTACGAAAAAACTGTGGGCCTGGGCAGCGATCCGCGCTCCTACGCCCCCATCTTAACTATCGCGTCATCGAATTCCATCCTGATTTGTTCCAATATTTGCAATTCCGGGTGACCGTCCGCGGAAAGCTTCGCTATCCGGCTTTTGCACATATTCTCCTTGATTATCTTCATATCCCAATGCTCTTTTTGCGCTTCTAAGAAAAGGAGCGATATCTTTTTCATATATCCTATGAACTCCAGGCAGTCAGCGCAGGCCGCATATTTTTCCATGAGCTTATCCGCCGCTTCATGCACCTGTTTGACGGTAATATATACCATGCCGAAATCGTCACGGATAGTCTTGAAGACGTCCTCGTCGATTCCCGAATCCAAGGAAAAAAAATGGATTTCATTTTTTACTAACTCTTCCTTGGCCTGCGTGTTTGTCCAACTTTCTATTCGGGCCTGCGCGAA
The DNA here is from genome assembly GCA_001001345.1 of Parcubacteria group bacterium GW2011_GWC1_45_14. Classification (GTDB taxonomy): domain Bacteria; phylum Patescibacteriota; class Minisyncoccia; order Moranbacterales; family GWC2-37-73; genus UBA12053. The sequence continues at coordinate 1,943 of LCKI01000008.1, forward strand.
CAACTTCTCCATTCCTTTGAGATATGCCACAAACCCCTGAAGCTCCTTGTATTCCTTATATTTTTCCGTAAGCTTGTCCGCTACCAATTCGATCTTTTCAAACTCCTTTTCTATCCTGAGCTGATTCTCAAAATGAAGCTCCATATTTTCCGGCGATTTCTGAATAGTGTTCATCTTTCGTTTTTTAAGATTATTATCTTTATGCTTTTATAATAGCATTTTTTGGCGATTTCTCAAAAATACCGGCTATAAAGAAAACCGCGCTTACGAAAGCGCGGTTTTCAAAAGGTTATACGTCGAGATTTTTCACGTTCTTGGCATGGGTCTGAATGAACCTTCTTCGCGGTTCCACGTCCGATCCCATCAGGATGTCGAATATCCTGTCGGCCTCCTCCGCGTCTTCGATGTTCACTTGATACATCAGGCGGAATTCCGGATTCATGGTCGTATTCCAGAGTTGCTCCGGATTCATTTCTCCGAGACCTTTATAGCGCTGGATGTTTATACCGGCTACCTTTTCCCCGACTTCCCCGTCTTCATCGGTTTCCATCACGACTTCTTTTCCAGTTTTCTTGTTCGCTTTGGCCATCATTTCAACCAAGGCTTTCTCCTTCTCATCGTCGGTGTATACGTAGCGGACATCCTTGCCCTTCTTCAGCTGGTAAAGAGGCGGCTGGGCGATATAAATATTCCCGTTCGTGATAAGCTCCTCATAATATCTATAGAAGAAAGTCAGCAGAAGCGTTCGGATATGCGAACCGTCCACGTCGGCATCCGCCATGATGATTATTTTTCCGTATCGGAGCTTGCTGATATCGAAACTCTCCCCGATTCCCGCCCCCAGGGCGATAATAATAGGTTTCAGGGTGTCAGACTTAACCACTTTGTCCAAGCTGGTCTTTTCCACATTGACCAACTTTCCGCGAAGCGGCAAAATCGCCTGGAACATCCTGTCGCGTCCCTGTTTGGCGCTGCCTCCAGCGGAGTCTCCCTCAACGATGTAGAGCTCGGAGCGCGATGCGTCGCGGGTCGTGCAATCCGCCAGTTTTCCAGGAAGCGTCATGCCCTCCAGGGCTCCCTTTCTGAGCACCGCATCCTTGGCTGCCCTGGCCGCTATCCTGGCCCGGACGGTCAGCATGCACTTCTCGATCATCGTTTTGGCGTCCTGGGGATTCTTCTCCAAATATTCGACAAGTCCTTCCGAAGTGACTTGCGAAACTATTCCGCGGACCTCATTGTTCCCGAGTTTCGATTTGGTCTGTCCTTCGAATTGAGGCTCTCGGAGCTTCACGCTGACCACTGCCGTGAGACCCTCCTTGAGATCGTCGGAAGTGAAACTTCCCTCTTTCTCCTTGATCAGATTGTTCTTCTTGGCGTAATCATTGAGGATCCTGGTCAGGGCCATTTTGAAGCCGGTGGTGTGCATACCGCCCTCGACCGTGTAAATGTTGTTCGCAAAAGAAAAGAGATGTTCCTTATATCCGTCCGTATACTGGAGTGATATTTCCACTTGCACATCATCAATCTCTTTTTCGATGTAAACAGGAATGACGTTTTTCACGTTCTTTCCGCGATTCAAAAACTTCACGAAAGAAATGATTCCTCCGTCGAAGAAGAATCCGTGCCTTCTTGCCTTGTATTCGTCCTCCTTGGTCGCGACCTCCCGAAGATCCTCGACGACGATTTTGACGCCCTTGGTAAGGTAGGCCTGCTGGCGGACGTAATCCAAAATCTTCGTCCAGCTATATTTTATTTCAGGAAAAATTTCATGATCGGCTTTGAATATCGTCTTGGTTCCGGTGTCCTTCGCGCTCCCGATCGGTTTCACATTAAAAGAAGGCTTTCCTCTCTTGTATTCCTGCGTCCAAAGCTTCCCTTGTCTTTTGACTTCGACTTTCGTCCATTCGGAAAGGGCGTTCACTACTGATGCGCCGACTCCATGGAGACCTCCGGAGACCTTATATCCGTCACCGCCGAATTTTCCTCCGGCATGGAGCACGGTCATGACGGTTTCCAGGGTGGATTTTTTCGTCTGAGGGTGGATGTCGACCGGGATACCGCGTCCGTTATCCGTTATCTCGACGACATTGTCAGCAAGCAATTTGATATTGATATCGGTGCAATAACCAGCCAAGGCTTCATCGATGGAGTTATTGACCAACTCCCAAATGAGGTGGTGCAATCCTTCCGTCGAAGTTCCTCCGATATACATTCCTGGTCTTTTTCTGACCGGATCAAGTCCTTCCAGGACCTGGATCGATTTCGCTCCATATTCGCTCTTTTTCATTTTTCCTTTGTCTTCAGCCATATATACCCGCTACCACCAACAATCCGTCCCACCAGGTCAGGATCCCTTTTTCCTGGAAAAACAGCAGGATCAAAACCAAGATCGAAAGCAATATTCCCTGACGGAAACTTGTTCCGATATGGGCCACGGCCACTTCTTCCGGGCCGTCGGATTTTTTTCCGAGCCGAGTAAAAAAAAGAATGGACAACCCGGCAAAAAGAAGGAAGGCGCTTCCGTAAAACAAAAGCTGTCCGACCGCTCCTGATTTTTCCGGATCGATATAAAGCACCACCAAAGCCCATCCAGCCAAAGCAAAAACTGTGCTCACTCTCATTCCCCAGAGGTATGATCTGAGTGTCATATGGATTTGTATTTTTATCTTTTTTCTACTTCCCTATCATATCCTAAATTAGGCCCAAATGCAAGGATAAAATCATTTTCATTAAAGCATAAAAACATGAAAACAAAAAAATAAATCCTGGAAACTCAATCTCGATCTACGTCGGGACTTATGCTTTTGATCGCAGCGAGAATGAGTATTTCCCGCCGGTGGCGGGATAGAGGCTCGTTCGAGCAAGAGCAAATGCATAAGTCCCGTGCATAAAAACATAAAAACCGCTCATTCTTTGCGAAAAAGCGGTTTTTATTTATAGTCCTCTATTCCTATATGGGGAATATCGTCACTCATTTTTTATATTTTAATATTTATACTTGCTCAGCAAGCCTGTTTTTGGACTCCTCTTTCCTGTTGAAATAATATGTGCTTATGACAGTCCCTACCGCGCATCCAAGCGCATAGAGCGCGACCAACTTCCAATTGTCGATGTCGTCGATTATCGTCTGAAGCACATAGTACCAGATCAGGATATTGACCATAGTTATGGCCCCGCTGGCCATGACCTTGTTTTCCGTAACGACCTTGGTCCAAGCCGTAACGATGATCATCTCCAAAACCCCTACCAAAAATAGTACCATAGGCGTAGCGTAGATTAATTCTATTTATCAAAGTTCGACCTTTCCAGGCTGAATAAAAAACATCCCCCTGGGATAGTTTTTGGCTTATATTCGAGCCGCAAACCATTCTAGCAGAAATTTCCCTTCCGGTCAATTGAAAACAAACCCACGGTTGACAAGTAATTAAATCTGTCTATAATAAGTAGTATTGCAAGTATTCATAGCGGGGTGGAGTCCGCCAGCTGGCGGAGCAGCTCTCCGCCGGTTGGCGGATCATAGCCGATACGATTATTGCAAGTTCCAAATTCAATATACAGCGGGGTGGAGCAGTCCGGCAGCTCGCGTGGCTCATAACCACGAGGTCACAGGTTCGAATCCTGTCCCCGCAACAAGTTGTGCTTTTCCGACCCTGTTTTATTCGAAATGGGAAAGGGGTCGGGAAAACGGGAGTTTTCCCGCGATGGAAGCATTGAAACCGCAAGGTTTCAAGAAGCGAAGCGCGTGAGATTCCTGTCCCCGCAACAAGCACGGTTTAAAGGTGAAGCGCAGCTTCGATGCCAGGGTAGCTCAGTTGGTTAGAGCACAGGACTCATAAGCCTGGGGTCGTGAGTTCAAATCTCACCCCTGGTACAGGATTGGGAAGAGATTTGAACCAGGAAAGGGGTCGGGAAAACCTGGGTTTTCCCGGGGTGGAAGTATTGAAACCGAAAGGTTTCAAGGAGCATAAGCGACGTGAATATCTCACCCCTGGTACATAGAAAATTAAAAATTCAAATCTCAAAATTCAAAATTATCGTATCGCTTCGCGATGAACTTTTTCAGGATAATTGTGAACGAAGTGAACACCTAAATTTTGCATTTTGATTTTTGCATTTTGATTTATTTACGGGGGCGTAGCTCAGTTGGTTAGAGCGTCTGCCTGTCACGCAGAAGGTCGCCGGTTCGAGCCCGGTCGTCCCCGCAGAAGTTAAAAACCGTGTCCGTAGGGATGCGGTTTTTAAGTTTTGCCGGGGATAGGCGCGGGGCGAGAAGTTTACACTCTTCGAGTACAAGTGCCCGGAACGGGTAAGCCCGGCCCGCGTCGACGAGCAAGTCGTCTTGCGAGTCGAGGCGGGTCGTCCCTGCCAAAAAGCAAAAACACCCGCTGGGGTGTTTTTTTATCGCAATGCCGAACTTCAAATTTTTACATAAATTCCAAATACCTCAGGAATTTCTCATATATTCCGATTGTCTCCTCCGCCAGCTCCTTGTCCACCCTGAAGCTCTCATCATGCACGATCTTGTTCCTGGTTTGATGCGCTTCCAAGAGCTCCTCCTGATAATCAAGCTGTCCGGGCTTGAGCTGTTCCAATCTTTCAGTCATATTATTCCCCTTGTGTCCGATTTTTGAAAGGATGTCGTCCACGATCGCATCCGCTTCCAAAATGGCGACTTTGTACTGTGAAACGCTTTCGGTTTCAAGTCTGGCTTTGACCTTTTCCCATTTCTTCTCCATCTTACCCTTTGAAATGACAGGAATATCCATGCCGCGAAGACCCTTCCTGATATCGGCGCCGATTCCCTTCATGATCAAAAGAAGCACTATATCCACCAAAAGTACGAGCGTATAGATGATGAGGAAGAATTTGACGAAATCAAAAGCTGCAGAATTATAAACCTGCAGAGCGATGTTTGAAGCGATACTCACAAGGTCGGCTCCCTCCGCTGTTTCAAAATTGAATGTCATATTCCAAAAATTTAATTTGTTTCAAACGTGTGCGCGGCATCAAGAAGCCCCTCTTCATCGAACCACTTGCCCATCAGTTGTCCTCCCACCGGAAGACTCTTTCCTTCTTCCTCCAAATTTCCGATCGGAAAAGAAATCGCGGGCACGCCGGCGAGATTGGCCGTGACGGTGTAGATATCAGAAAGATACATCTTAAGAGGATTCTCGGTTTTTTCCCCGGCCTTGAAAGCCGTCTCAGGCGCTGTCGGAGAATATATGAAATCGACTTGCTTAAAAGCGTCTTCAAAATCCTTCTTGATAAGCGCTCTGACTTTCTGGGCCTTGAGGTAATAGGCGTCATAATATCCACTTGAGAGCGCATAAGTTCCGAGCATTATCCTCCTTTTGACTTCCTCTCCGAATCCGTATTCGCGCGTATCCATATATGTCTCCAAGAGGTTCCTGTCGACGGCGTTCTCCTTGGCGAATTCGGTCTTCGCTTCGTCGTTTATCCTGAGGCCATATTTGATGCCGTCGAACCTGGCCAAGTTGGAACTTACCTCCGAGGCCATAATCATATAATAGGTCGCCAGCGCATATGAGCTGTGAGGCAGACTGATTTCTTTTATTTCCGCCCCGAGCGATTTGAATTTCTCGACTGATTTTTCAAAAACATCCCTTATGTGACCTTCCAAATTTTCAACATATTCCTTGGGTATGCCGATTTTCCTTCCTTTGATATCTCCCGTCAAATAATCCTCATATCTCTTATCCGCGCTCTGGGCGCTGGTCGCATCCATCCTGTCCTGACCTGAAATACGCGAAAGAATGATCGCGCAATCTTCGACAGTCTTGGCGAACGGACCTATCTGATCCAAACTGGAGGCCATAGCGAGCAGGCCATACCTGGAAACCCTGCCGTAGGTAGGCTTGAGTCCCACGACGCCGCAAAAAGATGCAGGCTGACGGATTGAGCCTCCCGTATCCGATCCAAGCGACCAGACAGCTTCACTTGCCGCAACAGCGGCCGCGCTTCCGCCGGAAGATCCCCCGGCAATCCTTTCCGTATCATTTGGATTTTTCGTAACTTGATAAGCGCTGTTTTCCGTGGAAGAACCCATGGCGAATTCATCCAGATTGGTTTTTCCCAGAATTACCGCACCGACCTCCTTCAATTTTTTTATAACCGTCGCATCATAAGGGGCGATGTAATTATCAAGCATCTTGGAGGCGGCGGTCGTCCTGGTCCCGTCGACGCACATATTGTCCTTGACGGCGCATGGGATGCCGGCCAAAAGATCGATATCCTCCCCGTTGGCGATCCTTTCATCGATGAGCTGCGCCTGCCTCATCGCCAACTCCTCCGTCAAAGTGAGGTATGCTCCGATTTCCCCATCTTTCTTTTTTATCGCGTCGAAATAATCCCGCGTAAGCTGGACCGAGGTGATTTCTTTGTTAACAAGTTTATTATGAAGTTCCCTGATCATTACTGGAATTTTTAATTTCAAATTAAAGCACGCTTTTCACTTTCACATATCCGTCCTTGGTTTCCGGCGCATTTTTCAAGATATCATCCTTGCCTATCGAACCGAAATCGGAAAACAGGTCCGAACGGAAAACATTTTGCATTCCGGTGATGTGCCCGATCGGCTCCACTTTTTCCGTATCCAATTCCTGAAGCTCGGCAAAGTAATCCAGAACACCGGAAAGATCCTTCTGGTATTTTTCGATTTCTTTCTCATGCAGACTTATGCGGGCCAAGCCGGCGATATGTTGTATTTCTTGTCTGGATAACATGACGTATTTACTCTACGAATTACGAATTTTACGAAACTACGAAATGAAATTCATAAAATCTTTTGATGGGGGAGTTGTTCGTACATTCGTAAAATTCGTAATTCGTAATTCGTAGAGACTTATTTGACCAATTTTTTAAACTCCTCTTCATTGATTACCTTTACTCCAAGTTTTACCGCTTTTTCATATTTGGATCCAGGATTTTCCCCGACCACGACATAATCGGTTTTTTTACTGACCGAGGACGAAACGTTCCCACCTTCTTTCCTTATGATATCTTTTGCCTCGTCTCTTGTAAAGCTGGACATCTCGCCAGTCAGAACCAACGTTTTTCCAAAAAGTTTTCCGCTTTCCGTCTTGCCCGTCGCACTGGAAAACTCAACCCTGACGCCGGTTTTTTCCATCTTTTCCAATTGCTCGATATGAGCGCTGTCCGAAAACCACTCAATGATGCTTTCCGCGGCTTTCTCCCCGATACCTTTGACTTCCATCCATCTCTCTTTTTTTATTTGCGGAAAAACATCGATGACTTCTTTCAGATCATGCACCTTTTCGCCGGCAATCGACTGCAAATTATCGGTTACCAGAACCGCCGTCTCTTCCCCGACATGATGGATTCCGAGCGCGAAAAGGAATTTCTCGAAAGGGATCCGTTTGCTCTGTTCAATGGCCTTTATGAGATTTTCCGCCGACTTTTCCGCAAACCTCTCCAGCGGTTCCAAATCCCCTTTCGTAAGCTCGAAAATTTCAGCCATATTGGAAATCACCCCTTCGTTCATGAGCTGTTCCACGATTTTCTCTCCCAGGCCATCGATATTGAACCCCTTCTTGCTTACGAAGTGGATGATCTTTTCTTTTTCAACCGCGAAGCATTTGGGGTTCTTGCAATAATGCGCGACACTTAATTCGCGTAGCGTGGAGCGTGGAGCGTGGAGCATCTCAGGTTCTGCGCTACGCGTTTCACGTTTTACGCTATGCGTTTCGCGTTTCGCGACTTCCCCGCCGCAGATCGGGCAAGCACTCGGCATCCGGAAAATTTTCTCCTTTCCTGTGCGCAGATTTTTCACGACCTCCACTACTTCCGGAATCACATCGCCAGCTTTTTGGATCACGACCGTATCCCCGATCCTCGCGTCGAGCCTTTTGATTTCATCCTCGTTATGCAACGTCGCGCGGCTCACGGTCGAGCCGGCGACCCTCACTGGACGCAGATGCGCCACCGGGGTGAGCGCGCCCGTCCTTCCGACCTGGACCGAAATATCCTCGATGACGGTCGTGACTCTCTGCGCCGGAAACTTATAGGCGATTCCCCAACGCGGAGACTTTCCGGTGTAACCCAACGCGTCTTGGATTTTTTTGGAATTCACCTTGATGACTATCCCGTCTATTTCATATTCCTGCTTGTCTTTCCTGTCTATCCAGCTTTGATAGAAATTTTCCACCTCCTCGATCGTCTTGCAAAATTTGTGGTGCGGATTGACTTTGAACTTCAATTGCTCCAAAAGCTCCAACTCCTCGATTTGTGAATTTGGAATTTGGAATTTGGAATTTGGAATTTTTATCTCGTCTATATCATAAATGAACGAATCCAATTTCCTGGCGGCGGCCACCTTTGAGTCCAATTGGCGCACTGTTCCGGCGGCGGCGTTTCTGGTGTTGGCGAAAAGCGCCTCGCCCTTTTCCTTTCTTTCCCTATTGATCCTTTCCAACTCCCCTTTTCCCAGCCAGCATTCTCCCACCGCGATCAGATCGGCTTTCACTTCCAATTCAAGCGGGACGCTCTGGATAGTCCGGATATTTTGCGTGATGTCCTCGCCGACACTTCCGTCTCCGCGCGTCGCTCCGCGCACCATAATCCCGTCCTCATAGGTCAGGATTATCTTAAGTCCGTCTATTTTTATTTCGCAGCAATAATCTAAATAGTTTTTAGTTTGTAGTTTGTAGTTTTTAGGCAGGTCGGATTTTTCAATTTGGCGGAGAAGTTTCTCCTCCCACTTACGAAGCTCCTCGAAATCGAAGACGTCGTCGAAAGACCATTGCTTTGCCGCGTGGCGGACTTTTTTGAATCCATCCAGCGGTTTGTCCCCCACCCTTTGCGTCGGGCTGGTGGCGGACCCAAATTCCGGATTCTCCTCCTCCAAGCGCCGCAGTTCCTCGAAAAGCGAGTCATACACCTCGTCGGGAATTTCCGGCGTATCTTTGACATAATAAAGATAGCGATGCCTATCAAGCTCCTTCCGAAGGCTTTCTATTCTTTTTTCTATTTCCTCTTTTTTCATAACATTTTCCCCATACCGGATACGCCCCTAATTATATCATATCCATAATACAATAAAAATCCCTTTTTATAGGGATTTTTCAAACAGCGCAAGCCTGCGCAAAAGATATCATTTATTGACTCTTAAGGAAACGGTCGTTTGGATCCTGATAGGATTTCCCGTCGTAGCATTGCAAGCGTCGGGATCTCCCCCTTTAGGGCAAAGCTGGAGTGAAACCGTGATTTTGCCTGCGCTGACGCCGTCCACGAACGGAGTCACCATGAAGCCGCCAAAAACCCGACCGTCGATCAGAGATGTCCCACCAGGCGGAAGAGCACCTTCGGCGCAAGTCGTTTCATCCAAATTCCCCGCCCTGAGACTGAGTTTATCTCCCACTATCACATATTCCAAACAAGCGTTGTCCTCGTCCTCGGCCGCCTTGGAATAGTCATATACTATGATCCTGTCCACGGTCCAGGGAGCGGCTGTCGGTGCTATTATCTTGCTCGTCCGGAGCGTCTTGGCCAGGGAATTAAGCGCCAACTGCGCGCCCTCCAAATTCCGCTGCGTATTCTTGGCATTTTGCTGGGCTCCCAAAAAGCCCACGAAAACATTCGCCAAGGTCGCCACTAAAAGGGAAAAAACGAACAAGGCTACCAAGACCTCGATCAAGGAAAATCCTTTCTTCTTTTTATTTTTCTTGAAAATGTTTTTCATATACGGATAATATCGCTTAATTTTCACCTCCCCAATCGGTCAATATCGTCTCCGCATAGGTGCAGTCGTTTATGTTCAGGCATTGGGAGATGTCATCGCCAGGATTCACAGAACCCCACCAAACGAGACTGACGACTTTCCGCTCATTGGCCGCGCCCTCTATCATGATCCTTCTGGAGAACTTGGTAGCGATTCCTCCCATGGCATGCGTGAGAAACTGTGGAGTCGCGCCCGAGTCATAGTTCAACTTGAAGCCGGTCACCCCCCCACACTCCCAAGAGCCCACCAAAACATCTATCCGGCAAGCGTCGTTTGCGACCAGACTATCGAAAACATTGGACGCCGACGGATTCACGATGACATTCGTATCACGAATATTCCTGACAAGCTCGACTCCCTCCTGCGCGAGCTGGGAAGCGACGATGGCGTCCCTGGATTCATTGGAGTTGGAGACGGAAGTCGCAATAAGAGAAAGCGTGCCCGTAATCCCGACCGAAAGCACGAAAAGGGCCATGAGGACCTCAAGCAAGGAAAAACCTTTTTTATTATATATATTTTTTCGCATCTTTCTTTATTAAGGACAAACGTCCGTTCCTATTATCTCCTCGATCCTTCCCGTGGAATAAACGCACACCAAGCCGAAAATCGAATTGTTGACGGATGACACTATCTTAATTTTCGCAGTTTCAGCCGCTGAAGGAAAAAATCCGATCGTTGAAATCTTGCCGCCCGGAGCCGCGAAAGAAATGGAGTCGTCTTCTGCCGCCCCCGCTATATTAACCTTCTTTATCGTTTCGCTCCTGGTAATCCTATCGACGCCGTCGCATGCGCCGGACCTCCAAGAATAGAGAGTGAACGTGGTCGCGGTCGAGTCGGCGGTGTCTCCGTCCCATTCCAAACCGTTGAGGCAGATGTTGACCAAGGATCCGGTCGCGGTATCCACTTGCTGCTTTCCAGCCAGGGAATTGTTTTGCGCCTCCCTGACCAAAGCAGCTATCTGCCTGGTCGCCGCCTCGACCTCATCCAAAGGCTTCGTTCCTTGAAAAGATGCCAACGTGAGTCCGATTCCCAACGCCATTATGAAAAGCACGAACAGCAACTCCACCAATGTAAACCCTCTCTTATTCTTTTCTTTCTTTATCATATCAAATTATCAAAATTGTTCCGAGTTAATTCTGGGCATCGATAAGTGCCGAGTGACCATATCTTTATCTTACAGGCTTTTCCTATTCGAGTCATTCGAGTGCTATTCGCAAATTAGAGTCGCTACTAAATATAGAAAAGGAAAAATTTCAATTGAGGGAAAATTCTGGGAAGCAGGATGGTCAAAAATATTCCCAACACCAGAAACGGCGCGAACGGCACCTGGCTCTTCATCGTTTTTTTCCGAAATAGGACCAGCCCGATTCCGAAAAGGGCTCCGATCGTGAACGAAAGCATCAGGGAGATGAAGATCTCAGGCCAACCCACCAATAGCCCGACCAGGAGTCCCGCATAGGCGTCGCCATATCCCATCCAAGTTTCCTTGGAAAAGTGCGCCAGGGCGAAAAAGAAAGCGAAGGCCACGGCTCCGGCCAAGATTCCGGAAAAAAGCTTCAACGAAAATATGCTTGTGGCGCCGCTGAACGCCTTCCAATCGATCGCCAGATAATAAACCAAGACGGCTCCGACCGCGATCCAAAGGATCAGCATCGGGATTTCCATATATTTGAGATCATACACGAAGATGATCAACAGTAAGGAAAACATCACGAGAAAGAAAAACGTCGGCAAATATGTCGCGGTATTTTCAAGGACGAAGAAATATTTCCCTACCAGCGCGAACAAAATCCCAGTGGAAAATTCCACGGCCGGATAGCTACAGGAAATCTTCTCCCCGCAATCCCGACATTTGGCCGAGAGCAGCAAAAATGAAAGAAGCGGGATGTTGTCATGCCAGCGGATTTGTCTTTTGCATTTCGGGCAATGCGAACGCTCCCAAAGGGATTCCACCGCATTGAGACGGTAAACCACGGCGTTGAGGAAACTGCCGATGATAAGCCCTAACATGAGGAAAATTATGAACATAAAAGTGTCATTAAAATGATATCAGCAGGATCCTATCTCCTCGCAACCTTCCGGGTCGCATTCCAACCGGCAACCTGAACAATCCCAATCGCTCCCGCCCGGCCCGTCCAGCGTAGTGAAAGACCAACTGGTCGCGCTCGGCGTAACTCTAAAAAAGGGCTCTGCAATTCCACATTTCTGGCTAAGCTCCGGGTATGATCCTGCGATATCAGGATCACAAATGAAAGCAGAGGCGGGACCCGAAAAAACGGTGCCTCCAGTCCCAAGACAAAGCTCAAGCGCGGTCTGCACGCTTTTCATGGAAGTCTTATATCCGTTGATGGCGGCCTTGTCCCTAGCGGAAGAAATCATAACCAAAATAATAGTTGCGAATAAAGATATTATTCCAACAATTATCAATAACTCTATTAATGTAAATGCTTTTTTATTTCTGCTAGCAATTGTCATAAAAAGTAATTAAATCCATTCCTTAAACATCCATTGTTAAATTCACAGCTTCGTGCCAACTCAATAAATTTTAAAGTTGGCACGAAGCTTGCCAATATTGATATTGGCAAGCTAAGAAACCAAAAACTATGACTAACAATCTGTTCCGGCAAAAGTTGCGCCAGTTTGTAGTAAAGTTCCAGTACAAGTAATTCCTGCGTATGGAGCCCCAGCTGTATCATCTGTATCCACAATTAAAGTACTCCAGCTTCCGTCAGTAGCACAGACTCCTCCTGATGTAACCACTACACCAGTAGGCATAGTTGCTGGAAAAGCATTGCCGGTACCATCATCACATTCAATAATACCGTTAGGAACAATACTTGAAGCTGCTGACTTAAACCCAGCAGCTTTTGCTTTTGTTCTTGCGCTGTTCAATGAAACCAAAACTATTGAAGCCAAGATACCGATGATCGCGATAACGATCAAGAGCTCGATCAGGGTGAAACCTTTATTCATTTTTTTCATATTCACACCTCCTTTCTTCAAATTCCTTTGTTTTTCCGATCCCGTCGGGAAATTGGAAATCCTGCTAAATTCTGTAGCCGAACTTTCGGCTGCCACGGACGAGCCGCAGGCGGAATTCCGAGCCCACGCCTTAAAATCAATCGGGCATTGTTCGGAATTTTTACAGGATGACGGATTTTCCTTGGAATCGGAAACTTTTTTGGAATTTTTTTAACTTTTATCTAAACTCTCATTTGTCTTTGTTTGGTTCTCTTTTTCTTTTCCGAAATTACTGGATTTGTCCCGTTATGGAGTATATCGGCATCAAAATGGCGAACACCAAAAGGGCGACGCCCAATCCCAGTACCACGATCAATATCGGTTCTATCAAGGCGGTCATGTTCTTTGTCATGCGGTCTATTTCCTGTTCATAGAAAGACGAAATGTTCTTGAGCACGTCGCTTATCTTTCCGGTCTCCTCTCCCACTTTGATCATTTTGGCCAAAATCGGCGGAAATTCCTCATATTTAGCAAAAACCGAACTCATCACTCCTCCGGTCTTCACCTCCTCAGCCGCCCGCAAAATTATCTTGCGATACACGCTGTTATCCACGATGTCCCCCACGATCATGAGCGCCTTCACGATCGGAATTCCGCCATTTAAGAGCACTGAGAGGTTCTCGGAAAATCTGGCGATATAGACGAATTTGAACATCTTTTTTATTATCGGGAGTTTTATTTTTATCTGATCGAACTCATCCTTGCCGGAATCCGTCTTGATGTAATAAAGAACGCCGACCACTCCCCCAAGGACGATTATCAACACGGCCCACCAGAAAGACTGCATGAAATTGCCCGTGTCCATGATGAGCTGGGTGTACCACGGGATAGCTACGGCCATGTCATCGAATATCTTCGTAAGTTTCGGCAAGATTACCGTGAAAACGACGAACCCGATAATGACGGACGCGGAAAGAATGAAACCGGGGTACATGAGTGCCGACTTGACCTTGGAATTCAATTGGTACGCCCTTTCCGTGTTGTCAGCTATGAATATGATGGATTTTTGAAGATTTCCCGAGATTTCACCTGCCTTGATCATGTTGATAGCCAGCGGGGAAAAGACATCCTTGTGCCTCATCATACTCTCCGAAAGCGGCATGCCGTCCTCCACGTCCCCGATCATCTCAATAAGAACCGAACCGAGGAGTTTGTTTTCGGTCTGCTCTTCGATCGCCCGGAGCGCCGTAGTTATCGAAACTTTGGCTTCGACGAGCGTGGCGAATTGGCGGTAAAAGACTGCCAATTCCTGCTGGTCGACGCTGTTCCAAAGCCTCTCCAGATTCCGAAGGACGTTCATCGATTCATCCTCCTTTTCCAAAACCAGCGGGATCAGGCCTTTTTCCTGAAGCACCGCGATGGCCTCGTCCCTATTCAGGGATTCGATCCTTCCTTCCCTGACCTCACCCTCTGAATTTTTCGCTTGAAAATTAAATTTCATATCTTATAAGCCTGTCGACGGACAGGCAGGTTTTATTAACCTTGTTATTTCTTGCTGATAAGCATCTGGAAATATTCCCTGTTACCCGCATAAACGAAAGCATCGTCAGCAGTTATGATTCCTCTTTGCACCAGACTGGCCAAAGATTTATCCAATGAAACCATTCCATCTTTAAGACTGGTTTCGATCACGGAATCTATCTGGTACGATTTGTTTTCCCTTATCAAATTCTCCACCGCGCTGTTTTTTATCAAAATCTCCAAAGCCGGGACCCTGCCTCCTCCGACTTTCGGTATGAGACGCTGCGAGACCACTCCCAAGAGCACGCTGGCGAGCTGCGACCTGACTTGGTTTTGCTGATGGGCCGGAAAGACATCTACGATACGGTCGATGGTTTGGGCCGCAGAGTTGGTGTGCAAAGTGGCGATGATAAGATGACCTGTTTCAGCAGCCGTCATAGCAGTGCTGATGGTATCGAGATCCCTGAGCTCTCCGATCAGCACGACATTGGCGTCCTCGCGGAAAACCGCCCGCACACCCTCACTGAAAGAATGGGTATCCCTTCCCACTTCACGCTGGTTTATGATACATCTGTCCTGTTCGTAAAGATATTCGATCGGATCCTCGATGGTTATGATGTGCTTATTTTCATTGTGGTTAAGGTAATCCAAAAGCGCGGCCGACGTCGTCGACTTTCCATGTCCGACCGGACCGGTCACCAGCAAAAGACCTTGTGAATAACGCGTGAACTCATAGAGCATGGAAGGAAGGTTGAGTTCTTCCAGGTTTCTGATCCTGCTTGTGATGAGACGCATCGCCAAACTGACATTTCCTTTCTGATAGAAGACGTTGACGCGGAACCTCGCTTTGTCATCGAAGTTGTAGGAAAAATCCACCTGCCCCTTCTCCATCAATTCCTTCTTATTATCCTCGCTCATTATCGCGTCGCTCAACGACTTCGCTTCATCCACGGTCAAAAGGCTTTCCTGTGAAAGGGGTATGAGTTTTCCGTCAATCCTTACTGTCGGATATCTTCCGACGACAAGATGAAGATCCGAAGCGTTTTGCTGGGCAACTATCCTTAAGAGATTTTTTATTTTCTGCTCGCTATGTTCCGTTGTCATTTTTTACTTGCCCTGTTGAATCCGGCTTTGCCGGCGCGCTCCTGGCGCGATTCAACGGAGTAAATTTTTATTTTTCACTTTTATATTTTTTCGATAAAGATCAATGTCTCTTACTTTGTAATTATAACAAATTTTCATCTTTCCAACAACGCGTTTATTTTCGCCACGACTTCGGACGGAGTGAAGTGGGATTTTATCAGGTAATCATTGACTCCGAGAGTGTTGGCATCCATCACTCTTTCCTTGTCGGAAAGATTGGACAACATGATTATGGGAATGTCTTTCCACTTCTCGTCCTTCTTGAACTCCTTGAGAAAATCCATCCCGTCCATATACGGCATGACGATGTCCAGCAAAATCAGATCAGGCAAAAAAGTTTCCAATTTCTTGAGGGCGTCCAATCCGTTTTCTGCCATCACGATTTCGAATTTTTCCTGCCTGAGCTTGGTTTCATATATATCCCTGATGAAAACGTCGTCTTCTACCAGCATTATTTTTTTTATACCCTCAACCATCTTTTTAGAAATTAGAAATTAGAAATTAGAAATTTTTATATCTCACCCCTTGTCATCATCAGTATCCCCACCGACAGAAAGACTTCCCTTGGTCACCCTTTCGACTTCCGAAAGGGTCGTCATTCCGAGCAGCGCTTTCAAAATCCCGTCTTGCCTGATCGTCACCATTCCGCTTTTTAGGGCGTATTCTTCTATGTGGGTTTCATTGCCCTCCTTATCTGAAATTATTTCCTTAAGTTCGTCGTCCACCTCGAGCGCTTCGTATATGGCCACTCGCCCCTTATACCCCGTTTCTGCGCAAGCATCGCACCCTTTGCCATGATAAAACTTCAATCCGCCCTCCCTGCCCATATCGACTTTGTATTTTTTAATCTCCCGCACATCCATTTTTCCGAGTTCCTCCTTGACATTATGGATCATGGCCGCCGGTATATGCATTTCCTCCTTGCATTTCTCGCATATCCTCCTTACCAACCTTTGCGCCGCCACGACCTGGAGAGATGATGACAGGAGGAACGCCTCGATGCCCATATCAACAAGACGAGGAATGGCTCCGATGGAGCTGTTGGTGTGAAGGGTTGAGAAAACCAAGTGTCCCGTCAGCGCGGCATGGATCGTGAGCTCCGCCGTTTCACCATCGCGGATTTCTCCAACCATTATGACATTGGGGTCCTGACGGAGAATGGAGCGGAGTCCGTTGGCGAAAGTATATCCTATTTCCGGCTTGACCTGGCTCTGGTTTATGCCTTCGATGGAATATTCGACCGGATCCTCAAGTGTCACTATGTTTCGATCTTCCCCATTGAGTATCTGCAAGAAAGAATAAAGCGTCGTCGATTTTCCGCTTCCGGTCGGACCGGTAAGTAGGATTATCCCGTAAGGAGACATAATGTTCCTTTCCAGAATCTCGCGGCTCTTACCGATAAGGCCGAGTGACTCGATGCCGACCTCCTTGTCATTCTTATCCAAAAGACGCATCACGACTTTTTCCCCATCCACCACTGGAAACGTGGAGACGCGGAAGTCCACGCTCTTCCCGTCCTCCATGATCTTGAATCTTCCATCCTGCGGTTTTCGTTTCTCATCGATTTTAAGATTGGAAAGTATCTTTATCCTTGAAACGACCGCCCTGCCCACTTCCTTCGGGGCGACCAAGGAGGAATGCAATACTCCGTCAACCCTAAATCTCACCCTGTACTCCTTGTCCACCGGCTCGATATGGATATCACTGGCTTTTCCTTCTATGGCGTGCTTGATTATCACGCTCAAAAGTTTCGTTACCGGAGCGTCCTGGATATTTTCGCCTTCCGTCTTCGCCAGATCCTTGCTATCGACCACATTGCCTTCAAAATCCCTGTCCTCTTTGAGCGATTTTACCGCATCGGCGATAACCTTTTCCGCGTTCGCCCCGTACTGGCGCAAAATCTCGGCAAAAAATTTCTCGGCTGTCACGTATATCTCCAATTCCACGCCGGAGTTCTCTGAAATGAATCTTAGGATATTAAGCGCTTCGAAATTGCCAGGATCAACCATGCAGATCTTGACGGAATTTCCGTTTTTCTCGAAAGCGGCCATCTTGTATTTTTTGGCCAATTCTTCCGAAATAACCCCCAGCGCGTCCTTCTTGACCTTGGGAAACTTATCCAAATACAACATGCCCAGGCGTTCGGCCTGTTTATGTAATTCTTCGACAACCGGATCCTGTATATCCGAAGCGACGCCGCTTTTTTTATCGTCTTCCTTAGTATCCAAAGCCATTATTTTTATGCTAACTACCAGTTAAACGTTAATTTTCCAACCGCTCCGAATATTCCAACATTCCCCGTGACCTGAAGCGGGCTACGCGCCCACTCTTTGCTTTTTCAAGCGAGATATTTTGACCGACTATTTCCCGAATCTAAAGCGAGAAGAAAGGATTGGTCTTGCCTTTCTCGCCTACCTCCAACTTGGAAGCTCCCTGTGAAACGAACTGTTTTATCCTGTCGACCTGGGAAAAATCAAAAGTGTTGGAATTTAAAACTTTCAAATTATAGCTGTTTTGAGCTTTGACGCTCTTGAGGTAATAAAATTCACTTGCGATTTCGGCGGAAAGGGTGTCGCTCGGGGCACTATCCTCCTTCTCCGATTTCTGCGAGGAAACACTGATTCGCCTCACGTCGCTCATAAGGGCTATCTTATTCAGTCCCTCTATAAATCCTTTGATATTTTCATATTTTCCGGCGATCGTAATGTTAAAAGGAACGTTTTTCAGTTCTATCGGGGTTTCCGACTGCGCGGAACTCTTGGGCTGGTTGATTATTTTCCTGCTCAAGGCGAGCTCCTCATTTGAACCGTCGGTGATACTGCCGCCTCCTTCTATCGAAATATTGACCAGTGAGACGCTCGCTCCCGTGGCCAAGAAATTGACAGCATCGATGATGTTTTCTTCGTTTTTATTTTCCGCCAAATATTGCTTGACCAACTCTTCCTTGTCGCGGTTTCTTCCGAGTTCCTGATCGAGGCTCTTGACGGTGTCTTTTTTGCTCCTGATCAAGTCCAGGTTCTCCATCGCTTTCTTGTTTTCAGCTGCCAACGCCCTCACATCCGTTATTTCCGGCCAAATGTAGGCAATAAAAACACTGATTGAGGCTATAAGTATCAACGGAAAGAACAGTATCTTTAGTTTCATTTTTATTTTTTCCCAAAGATGGCGACCTGTCTGCCAAAAAATGGGAATCTTTTATTTGTTATTGCCGCTTGGCGGCAGTGATGACAAGCTTGAATCAACAAACCCCTACTTATTTCAAATTGGCGACCACGTTAAAGGTGATGCCTTTCTCATCTCTCGCTATTTCCTGGACAGAAACATCCATAAATGATTGATTCTCCTTAAGACTCAATATCTGTTTGGCTATCGAAACGAAATCCCCTCCCGTCATCTCAATGTTAACCTTCGGTTTTCCCGTTTTTTCATTGGTATATGAAAGCGAGGTGACATTTACGCCCTTGATCATGCTTCCCTCCAGCGCTGAGAATATCCCGTTCGTATCACGCTTCGTCGCTATGCTATTAGTCGACTCATCAACCCTGGCCTGGAAATCAACGATTCTGTTAAGATCGCTTCCCGTGAAACCGGCGCTCTCCTGCTCTATGGTGTCAGACAGGGACTGCTTCTTGGTTTCCAAGTTGCCTGAAACCAGCTTCAAACCTCCAAAGGAAAGCATGATGATAAGAAGAAGGCTCAGCGACCAAAAAAAGCCGCTGTCCACCAAAGTCAGCTTCTTCCTCTGACCGCTTTCTGCCGACGATTGGTAAAGATTGATGTTCGTCATTTTTTTAAATTAAATTTTTTAATGATATCAAATGGGTGGATTATTTCTTGCTGCGGATCTCTTCAATCCCTCTTAGTGCGAGCCCTATGGCGACCGAAAAAGAGGAACCGATCTTTTCCATATTCGAAGCCAACTTCTTGTCATAACTTATGTTCTTCAGGGGATCTCCTTTGGAAACCTCCAATCCCAGCATGTTCTGGAAATATTTCTCTATTCCGGTAAGTCCGCACGATCCACCTGAAATGATAAACTTGTCTATCTTTGAAGCCTTATTCTTCTCCTTATATGCGGTCATGATCCTTTTGGCTTCCCCTCCCAGAAGTTCAAGCACCGGAATAAGAATGGAGTTTTCCTTGTCGTTTATGAAATCCTTTCCTTCCTTTTTGAAGATTTCCGCGCGCTGTTTGGATATATTGAGGCTGTCGGCGATGGTGTTGGTTATGTCATTTCCTCCCATATCTATGGACCTGTTTATGATAACCGAGCCGTTTTCCACCAATATCATATTGGTCGCCCGTGAGCCCATGTCCATTATCAAAAAACTTCCTTTCTCGTTTCCGATAAGCGCCCTTGTGATGGAAAACGTTTCCAATTCGATTGATTGCATCTTCAAGCTTGTGCCCTCGAACAGTGAGCTATATTTCTCTATCTCTTTTTTCGGAGCGGCGACAAGCAGGATGTCCACCTTGTTTTTCAATACCCCTTGCTCATCTTTGCTTTCATCCTTGCTGTTTATGATCTCCCAGCTGATTGAGACCTCCTCAACGGAAGTCGGTATATATTTGTGGGCTTCGAATTCGATAGCCTTGTCGATTTCATCATTTTTCATGTTCGGAAATTCAATCAGGACCACCAGCCCACTGAATCCCGGAATAGCCACATGGACGCTGTTGTTTTTGATGTTGAGTTTCTTCAGGAGATTATGCAGGGCCGCCTTAAGCTTGTCCTCATATGAACTGAATTTCTGCTGCCTGACGTCCACGGGCTGGAGAATGCCGGACAAATCAAACCAGCCGTAATTTTCCAGTTGCGGCTTCTGATCCTTATATGAAAGTTCAATAACTTTTATCGCGGAAGTTCCAAAATCAATTCCGACAAAACGATTTCTCTTACTCTCGAATAATCCCAGCATATTTTTATTATCAAGCGAAGCGAGGGAAATGAAAGTCCATTTTCATTTCCGAGCGAGTGCAGGTAACAAATTTATTTATTTTTATTTTAGCTTCTTTCGCATTTACAATACCACGAAAATGCCGATAAATCAAAAAAGGCATTTGTCCACATAAGCATAGCTTGATTATACATCAAATGACCGGAAATCAGAAGCTGATGGTTCCGGACAATCTTCCTTGGCCGGACAGAATTTGCCGATTGACATCGTTGTATAATGAAAATAGAATACAAAGACGATATTTTTAAAAAACCTAGAAAAACCAAACATGATGTTCCAATCGGATATATTCAATAAAATGACTCTCCATGCCAAAAAAAGCCTGACCGAGGCCGGGGTTTTGGCTTTGCATTACAAAAGCGAGTACATAGAACCGATCCACCTGCTTTTCGCGATACACCTGGAGGAAGGGAGTTTGGGAAGCAATATGCTCAAAGGCATGGGCCTTAAAAAAAGCCACTTTAGTTCCGTACTCCCTACCAGATCAAAAAAAGCCGCCCACCAAATCAACAAGGAAATCCAACCGACCCCCTCGGAGTCGTTGCAAGATCTCATAACCAGGGCCTACTCCCTTGCCAGCAGTTTCAGTTATCCCTATGTAGGCACGGAACATCTGCTATATGCGCTCATAGAATCGGACGACGAATCCATCAAGAAGATATTCCAAAAGACTTCCATAAAAAAAGGTGATCTGGAAATGCTTTCGCAGCTCCCCATGGATGGAGAGCCTTTTTCCGATTTGGCCAACTCATTGCCGTTTCCTGACATAAAGTTGTCCAAAGGGAAAAAAGGTGATCACGGCACGAACTATCTGAAACAGTTCTGCATCAACCTCAATGAAGAATCGGAAAGGCGCGGCGAGGTCGTGAGCGGTAGGGATGGGGAAATCGAAAGACTCATCCATATCCTCGGCAGAAAAACCAAGAACAATCCCCTGCTTATCGGGGACCCGGGTGTGGGAAAGACCGCCCTCATTTCCGGCTTAGCTAGAAAAATAAATTCCGGAGAAGTCCCGCCCTACTTGGCTAACAAGACCATCTTTTCCCTGGATATGGCTTTGGTCGTGGCCGGAACGACGTTCCGCGGAGAATTCGAAAACAGGCTAAAGGAAATAATCTCCGAAGCCACCCACAATGAAAACGTGATCCTTTTCATCGACGAAATCCACATCATAGTGGGGGCCGGCAATTCGCAAGGTGGGTTGGACGCGGCCAACATCCTCAAGCCCGCCCTCTCCAAGGGAGACATCCAGTGTATCGGCGCGACGACGTACTCGGAATATAAAAAGTACATCGAAAAGGACCCGGCCCTCGCCAGGCGCTTCCAGCCCATGCAGCTGTTGGAACCTTCGATCGAAAGCGCCAAGGCCATTCTTCGCAAAATAAAAAACCAATACGAAAAATTCCACCATGTTTCCATTTCCAGCGATGCGATCGACAGCGCCGTTGAACTCAGCGTCAGATATATCAGCGACCGTTTCCTTCCGGACAAGGCGATCGACCTTTTGGATGAAACGGCCTCGGCCGTCAAAAACAGGTTGTCCTCCTCTGAATTCATGAAGCTGCTCAAAAAGTATGAGATCGAGCATAGGAAAACCGCGGCTGAAAAAGAGAAGCTGGTGCAGGAGCAAAAATATAGCGAAGCTATGAAGCTCCAGAAAAAAGAATCTCTCCTTGCGAAGAAAATTTCCGACCTAAAAAGCGAACAGCTTGAGGGAAGGGGCAATCCCTTGCCGCTTACCGCGGAGGATGTCACCGCGACCGTTTCAAAAATCACCGGCATTCCCATGGAAAGGATTTCAATAAAGGAAAACCGATCCCAGATGGCGGACATCGAAAAGAAACTCAATGAATCCGTGACGGGACAGGAAAAAGCTATCCGCACGATTTCCGAAGTCCTTTTGCGCTCCTATAGCGGCATCACTAATCCGGATAGACCCATGGGCTCATTCCTCTTTTTGGGTCCAACCGGAGTCGGAAAGACGCTTACCGCCAAGATGGTCGCCAAAGAAGTCTTCTCCAGTGAAAATTCGATCGTAAAGATCGACATGAGCGAGTTTTCCGAAAAACACACCGTGGCTCGACTCGTGGGCGCGCCGGCAGGATACGTCGGTTTCGGCGAAGGAGGAGCGCTCACAGAAAAGGTCCGCCACAGACCATACAGCCTGGTCCTTTTCGACGAAATCGAAAAAGCGCATCCCGATGTCCTCAATATCCTGCTCCAAATCCTGGAGGATGGGATCCTTACCGACGCGGAAGGTCGACAAGTCAATTTCAAAAACACCATCATCATCCTGACCTCCAATATCGGCACCTCGGAATTCACCGACAGCGCGAAACTTGGATTCTCGGAAAAGGAGAGCGAACTCAAAATCCGCAAAAATTTCGACCATATCAAAAACGACGTGATAAAAAAACTCTCCGAGCGAATGAAGCCGGAAATCCTGAACCGCCTCGACCACATAATAATTTTCGACGCGCTCTCTGAAAAGGACATCGCCAAGATAGTTTCCGCCGAAATCAAGGCTCTCGCGCAACGCCTCAAGAAACAGGGGGTTTCCCTTAAATACGCTCCGGCAGTGGAGGAATCCATCACTAAAAAAAGCGGCGTCGCCGAATATGGAGGAAGACTCGTCAGGAAAAACATCCAAGATCTCTTGGAAATCGAAATCGCCAAATCCATAATTAAAAATCCCGCAAAGAAAACCGTCTTTCTGACGGTGAAAGGGGGAAAGATTATCGCGAAGTAAGAAAACAAAAAATTGAAAGAAACATTCCGGGAAAAAGCGCAAGCCCTCCATGTCTTCTTTTTGGACATCCTTTTTCCCGTGGCCTGCCTCGAGTGCGGCAAGCAAGAAGAGTGGCTCTGCGGAAATTGCCTTTCGAAAATAAAGACCGTCGACGAACAGCTTTGCCCCCTTTGCGAAAGGGCGATCACTCCGGACGGAAGAATATGCTTTGCCTGCAAAAAAAGGTCGCCACTGGACGGCCTTTTGGTTTGCGCGTCATATAAAGAGAAGACCGTTTCCAGAGCCGTACACAATTTCAAATACCGCTTCATCTCCGACCTTTCCGTGCCTTTGGGAAAAATAATGACCAAAAAAATATTGTCATCCTCCCTTCCCTTGCCCGATTTCCTGCTTCCCGTCCCGCTCCATTCCAGAAGACTTCGCTGGCGCGGATTCAACCAAGCCGAACTTCTAGCGGGGATCATCAGCAAAAATCTCACGCCGGGAATGGAGATTCCCATCCCCCAAAACGTCCTTGTCAGGAGAAAATATACCTCGTCCCAAATGAAGATAAAAAATCTTCAACAAAGAAAAAGGAACATCGAAAATGCGTTTCTTGTCCGGGACCCCCGATCGATCAAGGGCAAAACCATATTCCTCATCGATGATGTCGCCACAACCGGCGCCACCCTTTTTGAATGCGCCAAAACCCTCAAAACCAAGGGGGCCCGCGAGGTCTTCGCGATCGTGATCGCCAGACAGGAAATGAAAGTGCGTGACCAGTAATCAGTTATCGGTTATCGGAAACGAAGACTGGACATATAATGTTTTTCGTGCTAGAGTATTTTGTGTTTGCAACATCATCGTTGTTCTTTCAACCCCAAGGAGGATAGCATGCCTAAAACGTTCGACGCAGTGGCAATTGCCAACGAAGTCATTGTCAGAGCCAACCATCATAACCAAGATGGGGATATCCTGAAAGCGCTCCATCAAGTAATCAGAAAAAAGGAGGACTACAGCGATTTGAGACACTCCGGAGACCTGATTCTTCATGAAATTGGAAGGATCTTGAATCAAAAAAACAACAGCGCAGGCGTCCAATTGTCCGCATAGCGAATTGCGCCGCCCAAGAGGCCGTCCGAAAATCGGATGGCCTCTTTTGCTTTATATGGAGCCAAATACGGTAATAACCTTGCAAAATACGTTAAAATATGATATAATATAAAATACCGTGCTTCTTTTCGTGCTATAATTAAGCCATAAAAACATTTAAGACTATTTCCATGTCAAAAGAAATATTTTTCCAAGGTACGCCGCCAAAAAAAGAAACTCCCAGAGAAGAACAATTGGAATTAGAATTCCATTATGACAAAGAATTTTTCGAAAAAGCCAAGGGCTTAATCAAGGAGAGATATTTCGAGGAAAAAAAATCTCCGCGGTTCGCATTCTATGATCTTTATGAGGCGGATGGTTTACGAAAAGATGGCGATTACCGTGAAAGGGAGAAATATTTCGCGCTCTTTATGAAAGAAATGTTCAGTGTGGACAATGAGCCGGCTTTGGTTGAAATTCTTTCGAGAGAGAAGGGAGAAATGGTCAGAAACGAGATGAGAGAATCCCATGCGCAAATTGAGGAGTCAGAATTTTCAACCGAACAAAGAAAAAGGATGATCGAGGAAGCGAAAAGGAGGTCCCGCGGCCTGCCCAAAGGATGACAAAAAACTGGAACCTAAAACGAATATCAAAAAGAACTTCCTTTCAATGGGAGTTTTTTTTATTTCAAATAGTCCTTCAAGACCACGGACAAAAAAATCGCCAGGGAAAGCGACAGAAAAAGGCGGACGGCCAAGGGTTTTATTTTTATGTTTTCCATTTTTGCTTTCAACATTTCCATACTTTTTTGTTTTTGTTGTTAAAAATTATAACGAACGCCAAAAAAATTGCCGCCAACTCCGCCACGATGAAAAGGGAGTCGCTGAGGGGCGCGCTTTTCACTTGAAACAGTTCCAGTGAGAGTCCGGAAAGGAAAAAAATGTTATATGAGATATGCAGATTGAATTCTTTTATTTTCCACCTTTTCGGGAAACTTTTCCAAAGCCAGGCTACATAGATAAGATAAAGAACGGCCATTCCGATAATATTCGGAATGAAAAGCGACATCGCATAAATCCGCGCCACACTCTCCGCCATGATCCCGTCATTAAGATTGTATTGCGCGAAGTACACAAGAAAGGCGAACGCGACGAAGACCGCATGAAGCGACGTGAGTATTATGAAGGTTTTTCTTTTCATAAATGTTCAAAGAGAATCTATGCCTTCATTATACATTTAAACTTACGCATCGCAAAATATTTAATTTCAAGAAAATAAATCCATATTGGCCGATTCGTTATCCGCGCCCTCTCGGAAATGCAAACAGGATCAATCACCGCATTAACATTTTTCCAGTGCTTCCTGCGTGCTAGCGAAAACCATCTCCTTTTCATGAAGTCTCATGAACCATCCCTCCTTCTTGAGAGGTTTGGCCACCAAGCCGTTGATCGCGCTGAGCATCACGCGCTTTCCCTTGCCCTCCAAAATTGAAACCATTTCATTTATGGAATTGATGCCGTCAACGTCCAAAAAGAAGAGGTTACGGAAGCTTAAAATGACAGTCTTCGTCTCCCCGTTTATGCGACCTATATTATTGAGATGGGACTGGGCGTTCACATAGGTCAGTTGCCCGGCGAAACGGTATACGAGAACGTCCCCATGATCCTTGGTTTTTAACAGTTGGGCTGAGTTTATCCTCTTTATCAACTGTTTATCCTTATTCAGGGTTATTTCCGTATCCGCTCGCGACATATTGTTGGCAAAAATAAGCAAGGCTATAGTCGCCCCCACCAAGATTCCCGCAATCGGGTCCTCGACGACCGTTATGGCCGCGACCAACAAAGAAAGGAAAAGAGCCGACTTGTCGTGCTTATAAAGATGCAGGAAATGTTTTTTCTCCACCATCTGCACTGCAGTGAAAACCAGAATGGCGGCCACGGTGGCGAGCGGAAGATACTTAAAAAAGGGCAACAGGACTAAAGAAATGACGACTATGGAAACGCTGCTGATGGCCGCTGACATCTTGTGGTCGGCTCCGCTTTTGATGTTGAGCGCGGTCCTGGCCAAAGCGGCCGTCGCCGGGATACCCCCGAAAATTCCCGAGGCTATATTGGCCACCCCTACGCCCAAAACTTCTTTGCGGGTATTGTGTTTGGTCTTCGACATGCCGTCCGCTATCTTGGCGGAAAGGAGCGTTTCTAAAATAGCTACCAACGCGATGGTCATAGCTCCTATGAATATGTCCTTGTTCAAGAAAAGACCCGCCTGCGGCAACGCCCACAACTTTCCCGAGATATCCCCGAACCTGGAAAACAATGTCTGAAGATTTATCGCGATGTCCCCGCCTTGGGAAAGATATCCCAACAGCATACCAAAAGGCGCCACGATGATGACTCCTGGAATTTTTACGAAGAACCTGCGCCACACCAACAAGAAAACGAAGCTTACCGCGAACAGCATGAGGGCGGCCAGATTGGTCCGCTCCAGATTCAAAAAAGTTTCCCCGATGTTAGCGATGAGTCTTTCATGCTGGGCGATTCCGGTTATCCCCAAGGAGAAATTCAATTGCCCTAGGGCGATGATAAATGCCACGCCTAAAGTGAATCCATGGATCACGCTCGAGGGAATAAAGATGATATACCTCTCAAATCTCAAAATGTAAACCAGGAGAATGAACAGGCCGGAAAGGATCGCCAAAAAAGGTAGAATGGCCACTCCATAGGAAAGAGCGTACACGACCAATATCCCGGACAGTGCCCCGGTCGGTCCGACGATATTGTAATTGCTTCCTCCCAGGACGGAGGCGGCTAGACCCGCCCAAACAGCAGTGATCACGCCCATCAAAGGAGTGGCCCCGGCCGCCACGGCCAATGAGATCGAGAGCGGGAGGGAAACAAAGGAAACAGTGATTCCGGATTTCCAATTCTTTTTTATTTTTTCTTTTAAAAATCGTTTGTCCATAGGATGTATTTTTCAAAACAAATTAAAAAAACATATGCTTGGCGGCATATGCTTTTCTTTGTTTTGTTCAGAGGGCTGAGAAAAGCCAGAAAGTCCTGCTATTTGAAAATTCAAAGGTTCCACACCCTTGGAATTATAATCCTGCCGGAAAATAAAGTAAATGGACATTTACCCCAGGGCAAGCCCTGGACCCTTCGGGTTCCGCAGCAAGCTGCGGGGTATTAAGCCAATTTATTATCTGCTCTCGCTCGGAAATGAAAGCTTGCTTTCATTTCTCTCGCTTCGTTTGATAATCAAGCCGCGACCGTGACTTCCTCCAGCTTCTTCCCCATCTCCCCTTCCGGCATATCCTTTCTGAACAGCTTTATGACAAAAAATGACACCAATATCGCGAGCGAACTGAATACGAACGGCAGGCTCGCACGGATATCAAAAAGAGCTCCTCCGATAATAGGCCCGAAAATCATGGCGGCTGACATTATGGAAGACATAGCCCCAAGAGCCTCTCCTCTCCTTGCCGGTCCGGCAAAGCCGGCCACCCTGCTCGTGACGATGACTCGCAAGAGTGATTGACTGAAGGCCATGACCAAAAGGCCTAGAAAAAATATGGCCAGATTCCCAAAGCTCATCAAAAAGAAGCCGACTGCGAAAAAAAGAAATGGCCAAAGCTCCAATGACGATTCTTTGAAATTTTTAAGCCAGAACCTTTTAAGGGCGAAACCCTGGTTGAAAATCATGATCGCTCCCATGCCGGTAAAAATATACCCTATCGCGGACGGACTGAAATTAAATCTCTCATGCATATAAATAGCGAACGTCGCTTGCATACCCGCCACGGCTAAGCCGAAAAAGAACCAGGCGATATATCGGGCCTTGAAAAGCGGTTGCTTGATTGCACGGATCAAAGGACTCAGTGGATTTATTTCTATTTTCCTTTTTTTATCCATCTCTTTATGAGTCTCAGGCAAGAAGAAATAAGCCGCGACAGTGTTGGCTGTGGCGAGTATTCCGACGACCCAGAAAGGAAGTGCCGGGGAAATCGATCCGAGCGCTGCGCCGACCGCCGGACCGATTATGAATCCTATGCCGAATGTCGCACCGGTTATTCCGAGATTAGCAGTCCGCTCTTTGTCGTCCTTGGAAATATCGGAAATGTAACTTTGAGCGATCGGGAAATTCCCTGCCGCGATTCCATCGACAATCCTTCCTAGAAAGAGAAAGAATGGATTTTTCGCGGAAGCGAAAATAAACCATCCCAACGCCGTGCTGGCTATGCTTAAAATCAGCACAGGTCTCCTACCAATCCTGTCCGAAAGAGCTCCCAAAAAAGGCGCACTGAAAAAAGAAAAAAGCGCGAAGACCGCAAAAAGCAGCGTCATTTCAAAAGCGGAGAGACCGAAGCTTTCAACATAAAACGGGAGAACGGGAATGACGATTCCCATACCAACCACATCGATAAGTATGGTCAGGATTATGATCCATTTTTCCTTGGAAAATTTCATTTGCTTTTGTTTTATAATAAAAAAACCGCTTTCGGTTTTTCCACATTTCTATTCCTGACGAGAGCGAAGCAATTCACTCTCTCTTGGAAACATTCACTTGTTCATGTGTCCTTGGCAGGAATCGGTCACGAGTAAATTTCCTGACGTAAATTTCTCTCGACCCCGCCTCGCGGCGTTCGCCTTGCCCGCCAAAGCGGACAAACTCACGCACCGCTCCGGCTTTCGATTCCTGACGAGAGTGAAGCAGTTCACTCTCTCCTGGAAACATTCACTTTGTTCATGTGTCCTTGGCAGGAATCGAACCTGCGACCTTTTGGACCGCAACCAAACGCTCTATCCACTGAGCTACAAGGACAAATTATGCCGACTACTGACAACATCTAACTTACAGCAAAAGGCGCAAAAAGGCAACCTTGCCGAGGACATCTCCCGCCGACGAAGGGCTCAGATGTGCAGGAACCTTTCCAACGCATCGACGAATCCCGCTTCCTGTTTTTCCTCAGACAAAAACCTCATCATCACTTCGCGCACGACAGCCGGATCCTCGTCTGCGAGCGGAATATGCACGAACGGCATAAAAGAAGCTTTTGTATGAAGACTTAGGGTTTTGGTATGTGGCGGATCATAAAAAATCCAAAAAGATTCCATATTCTCAAATTCGTACATCTCATCCCCCGCCTGCACGCCCATATGACTTATGGAAAAATCCAACATCCTCGGGTCTTTCTGAAGATAGATATATCCCACGACTCCGATCAGGATGAAGGTGATCGCCATAATCGGACTATTTGTCCACATCGCATAAGCCGCTATGGCTAAAAATATCAAAGCGGCGACCGAATACCAAGTCGCGCTTTTTTCATAAATCTCATATTCCGGCGCCCTCCATGAAATAGATTCCAGATAGCGATCCTCGGAGGTATCGGACTCTTCAAATTCTTCCCTGGGCATCCTTTTCTCCGTTTCTCTTACTTCCCCTCCGGCGTTGACGGTTCTCGCTTTTTTCAAGTCGAAAGACATACTTTTTTAATCCAGTATAAGACTTATGGATTAAATATAGCACAATGGGTTACGCATTCAAAACGAAAAAGTCCTCTTCAAGGACTTTTTCTTTTTGCGGAGAGGGCGAGATTTACCCCTCCGGGGCATGAACTTCTCATCTCGCCTCTCATCAGAAAAAGTCCCTTTCAAGGACTTTTTTCTTGGCATGAACTTCTCATCTCGCCTCTCATCAGAAAAAGTCCCTTTCAAGGACTTTTTTCTTTTTGCGGAGAGGGCGAGATTCGAACTCGCGAGGGCGGTTAAACCCTGCCTCGTTAGCAGTGAGGTGCTTTCGGCCACTCAGCCACCTCTCCGTATTTATTTGCTTCGCAAATGTAAAAAACTGTGGGCGAGAGGCCGCCAGGGTTCCCTTTTGGAACCCGTCAAATGCTCATTTGCTCGCATTTGACCCACTCAGCCACCTCTCCAATATATTAAATTTTTCAACCGTTTCAATCATGAGTGCGGAGGCGGTGGGATTCGAACTCACGGTACCCTTTCGGGCACGACAGTTTTCAAGACTGTTGCCTTCAACCACTCGGCCACACCTCCATATTTATTTTCTTCGAAAATGTTAAAAACTGAAAGACCTCGGGCTCCAGGGTTTCTTTTGAAACCCGTCAAATGCTTCCTGTTTCACATTTGACCCACTCGGCCACACCTCCATACAATAGGCTTTTTTAACTTTTCCATGATATCAGCAATAAGCCTCCTTGTAAATATCCGACTGGAAATAAACTATATCGCCTCTTGACATTTTCCTGTTTTCTGCTATACTGCTTGCAGCTCTTTTCACGCCTTTTCATAAGGCAAAACATTAATGCAATCATCCACGAAAGGAGGTGAAGATAGGGCCTGGAAATGCAATAATGTGATGTTGTTATGAAGAGCACAACTACATCAGGAGGAAATCGCATGAGCAAAGGTTTGGCTACACAATTCAGCAAGCCCACGACCAAAACAGCGATAACAGAAGAAGATCGCCGAATCGCAAATCTTTCAAATTGGGATTTTTCAGAGCATCAAAGGAATGTCCTAAAGGCGATGCTCAGGGAAAATCCCTGCACCGAAAACCTGCGGAAACAAGCGCCTGGACAAATCGGCACGACAAAAAATGCCGACCCCGTGGACGTGGCTCTCGAAGCAGGCTCGAAAAATGCCGCCTTACTGATGCTGGAAAGGGGCAATGCCCAGTGCGGAGAAATTCTGCGGGCCTTGAGGAAAATCGAGGAGGGCACCTACCTCCACTGCGGTCACACAGACGCGGACGACGACACTGTTGGTTGCGGACTCGAAATAGGCCGATTGAGATTAATCAAGAGACCTACCGCGACGCTTTGCATTGAATGCAAGACAGAGCAGGAACGAGCACAAAAAAGGCCGTGACGATTGTATGGTTTCTCCCGATCAAGATGGAAACGGTACCAAGCCATGGCACCATCTCCGTCGGGAGGAGCTCCACCTCTGCCACTACGGCGAGCTTCTCTTAAAAGCAAAAAGCGAAAGCCCTGCCGAAAACAGGCTTTCGCCAGCAAAAAAACGAAAGTCAAAACATTGACTTTCGTCGCAACAAGTGAACAGATATCTTGTTCACGCTTTATCTCCTTAGGGGGTCAGTTCGTAACTGACCCCCATTTTTTTATCTTAAAACCACATATTTGAAAGCTTTATACATAATACAAGATACCTTATACTGGGCTTATGCCTACGCTCGAAACCCCAATTGAAAAAATACCCAAGATAAATCCGAAATATCGGAAAGCTTTGGGAAAACTCGGGATCGCAAATGTCCGGGACCTGCTTTTCCATTTCCCTTTCCGCTATGACGATTATTCCGAACTTTTGCCCATCTCCGATTTGAGCGCGGGTGAAACCTCCACCGTCGAAGGCGAAGTCGCGGCCAGCCGGCAGATACGGACCTGGAAGAAAAAGATGCGCATCGCGGAAGTATTCATCAAGGACGGTTCCGGCTTTGTCCGCGCGGTCTGGTTCAACCAGCCTTTCATTACGAATTCACTTCCCAAAGGAAAGATGGTGCGGCTCAGTGGAAAAGTTTCACTCGACAAAAACGGATTGTTTTTTTCCAACCCCGCTTGGGAAAACGCCACCCGCGAACCTACCAACACGGCCGGACTGGTTCCGGTCTATCCGGAAACCGAAGGCATCACTTCTAAATGGCTGCGCTGGCAGATCCAAGGACTCTTGCGCTTGGCCAAAAAAATCGAAGATCCTATTCCGGAAAAAATCCTGGAGCAGCTACACCTCCCCTCCCTTTCGTCCGCGCTGAAATATATCCATTTTCCACAAAACCCTCAGGAATACATACTCGCCCAGAAAAGGTTCGCCTTTCAGGAAATGCTCGCGCTCCAGATCGCCTCGCTCAAAATCAGAAGCACCTGGAAAAAAGAAAGCGCCGCGAAAATACCTTTCGATGAAAAATCCATACAAAACTTCACAAAATCCCTTCCTTTCGAACTTACCGGCGCGCAAAAAAAAGCGGCTATGCAGATTTTCCAAGATCTCGAAAAACCCCAGCCGATGAACAGGCTCCTTAATGGCGACGTGGGATCGGGAAAGACTTTGGTCGCAGCCCTTTCCGCTCTTTCGGCGATTAACGCCGGTTTCCAAGTCTCCCTCATGGCTCCGACCGAAGTTTTAGCGCGCCAGCATTTCGAATCCATTTCCAAATCATTTTCAAATCAAAATACAACCATCGGATTATTAACGAATTCATACAAAATGATAAATGTTTGTCATTCTGAACATAGTGAAGAATCCCGTAAAAACATGGATGATACAAGTAAATTCAGGGATTCTTCGACTCCGCTTCGCTCCGCTCAGAATGACAAGATGGTATTAGATATCAAACGCGAAGAATTATTAAATGAAATACGTGCAGGGAAAATTGACATGATTATCGGCACCCATGCCATCATCCAAAAAGATGTCCGCTTCAAGAACCTTGCCCTCGTGATCGTCGACGAACAGCACCGCTTCGGCGTCATGCAGCGCGCCTATCTCCAACAGGAAATAAAAACCATCAACGACCCCGTAAAGACCGACCCGAAGTCGGTCCACGGGGCAGGCGGCCTGAAAATACCACATTTATTAAGCATGACCGCTACCCCGATTCCAAGAACTTTATCGTTGGCTTTTTTCGGCAACCTGGACATATCCGTGCTCGACGAAATGCCAAAAAACAGGAAACCGATCGAAACGAAGATAATCAACGAAAAACAAAGGGAGCAGGTGTATGAATTCGTCAGGGCTCAAATAAGAAGCGGCCGACAAGCTTTCGTCATCTTCCCTCTCGTGGAGGAGTCCAAGGCCCTTTCCGAACTCAAAGCCGCAACTGCGGAACACAAAAGACTTTCAGAAAACATCTTTCCGGATCTTTCCCTGGGCCTTCTTCATGGCAAATTGAAATCCTCCGAAAAGGAAAAAGTGATGGACGATTTCAAGAATAAGAAATTCGACATCCTGGTCGCCACCTCGGTCGTGGAGGTCGGTATCGACGTCCCCAACGCCACGGTCATCATCATCGAGGACACTGAGCGCTTCGGCCTTTCCCAGCTCCATCAATTCAGAGGACGCGTCGGTCGAGGCGAACACCAATCCTACTGCTTCCTTTTTACGGGAAGCTCGACAGCGAAAACCAAATCCAGACTCGGAGCGCTGGAAAAAAGCAACAGCGGCTTCGATATCGCCCAAAAGGACCTGGAACTGCGAGGCCCGGGACAATTCCTCGGAACGCGCCAATCAGGCCTTCCTGACATCACCATGGAAAACATCGCCAATGTGCGCCTCATAGAGATTTCCAAAAAATACGCCGAAGAAATAATAAACGACGATCCTGATTTGGAAAACCATCCCCTTTTAGCCGAAGAAATAGGCAACCTCAACCGCAGTATACACCTCGAGTAAGTAAACCGACGAGGTTGAAAATATACGAGAAATAAGATATTATTGGCTTGTTCAAGGTTTTCAAAAGCGATTTAAATTTTAAATTATTAATTTTTAATTTTGAATGAATTTTCAAATTTCCCAATGATTTAAAAAATTCAATCATTAAGATTTGATTAGAAATTAGAAATTAGAAATTAGAAATTACTCATATGAAATATGAGATATTCAAAGCCTACGATATCCGAGGACTCTATCCCCAGGAAATAGACGAACTGGGAGCATACAAGATCGCCACAGCTCTTTGCGACTATTTGAAACCCAGCGAACTCGTGGTCGGATGCGACGTGCGCCTCTCTTCCCCATCGCTCAAAAAAGCGGCCATCAAAGCTATCACCGACAAAGGGGTAAAGGTCATCGACGTCGGGGATATCTCCACCGACATGCTCTATTTCGCGGTCGCCAACTACGGCTACGCCGGGGGGCTCACCGTCACGGCTTCGCACAATCCCAAAGAATACAACGGGATGAAGATCGTACGGGAAGAGTCCAAACCGATTTCCGGCGACTCGGGCCTTTTCGATATCCGGGATGCGGCCATGGCCATGGAATTGGATCCTTCCGTGCTTGAAGGAGAAGCGGATCAAAAATTAGTGGAGAAAAAGAACATCACTTCCGATTACGTGGAAAAAGTAAGATCCTTTGCGGATTTTTCCAAAATAAAACCTTTCAAGGTAGTCGCCAACCCGAACTTCGGAGTGGGCGGAAGGGTCGTCGATCAGATCCTGGAAGGAACCGGGATAGAACTCGTGAAACTCAACTGGGAATCCGACGGCAATTTCCCCAAGGGAAGACCCGATCCGCTTATTCCGGAAAACCGCGAGGAAATTTCAAAGCTTGTCGTGGAAAACGGAGCTGACTTGGGAGTGGCCTGGGACGCCGACGCCGACAGATGTTTCTTCTTCACCGAAAAAGGACAATTCATCGAAGGATATTTCATAACCGCGCTTTTAGCTAAGATATTTTTGGAAAGAAAAAGTGGCGAAAAAATCATCCGCGACACCAGGCTTTCCTGGGCCATCGACGAGATGGTGGCGGAAAAGGCAGGGACCGCTATTTCCACCAAGGCCGGACATTCCTTCATCAAGGAAAGGATGCACCGGGAGGATGCGGTCTTCGGAGGGGAAATGAGCGCGCATTATTATTTCCGAGATTATTTCTATTGCGATTGCGGCATGACTCCTTTCGTCATGATATTGGAATTCCTTTCCAAGCAGGACCGACCGTTTTCCGAAATTATGCAGGAACTCTTCTGGGAAAAATATTTCGTGAGCGGAGAGATCAACAACGAAGTTTCCGACGTTCCGAGCGTCGTCGCCAAGATAAAGGAAGCTTATATCGAAAAAGCGACTTCGATCGACGACCAAGATGGAATTTCACTGGACTTTATCGATAGCGATGACGCTTCGAATAGTTGGAGGTTCAATGTGCGCGCTTCGAACACCGAACCGCTCATCCGTCTCAACGTCGAAGCCAAATCCCAGCAAATGATGGAAGAGAAAAGGGACGAACTTCTGAAACTCATCCGGGAATAAACCCCGTGTCATGCTGAATTTATTTCAGCATCTCTTGTGGTAAGATTTATTTAGATCCTGAATCAAGTTCAGGATGCCATTTAATAAAATTTGATTTAGGATATACAAAACCGGCCATTCGAAGGCCGGTTTTTTATATTGTAGATACTAAGCAATAAGACCTTTTATTTTTTCCGCCAACCTCTTCGGGGTCCAATCCACTTTTTTGAAATATTCCTTAGCCCCAAGTCCCAAAGCCACGCTGCGATCACCGGCGTTGTCCAGATTGGTTATCACGTAAATAGGGATTTTTTTATAATCGTCGTTTTTGAGCATCCTCTCCATGATTTCAAAACCGTCCACTTTCGGCAAAACTATATCCAACAAAACCGCTCTTATTTTGTCATGATTTTCTTTCAGGTATTCCAAAAACTCCTTTCCATCTCCGGCTTTGACGACCTGTAAACCTTCAGCCAAAAAGGCCATGGCATATTGCTCCCTTATCTCGGAGTCATCTTCCACTATTACTATTTCATTTCTGCTTTCTGACATTTTTTTGTATTAAAAAGTATCTACCTGTTACTACAAAGAAGAATGCTTGCATGCTACTCCCCGGGAGCCTCTAAAGTCCGATTTGCCTGACCAGGGCCTTGAAGTTATTGCCGACCATCTCCAAAACCGTATCCTTGGGATGGGGCGTGCGCAAGGAATACTCACTGGACACGGCCTCCGCGCCTTTGCCGTCTTCGGACTTCACTTTGAAGTAATAGACCGTTCCGGGCTTGAGAGTCGTAAGGACTGCCGCATGTTTTTTCACCTTCTCCTCGCTTATCCGCACTTCTTTTTCATCACCTTCTCTTTCCTCCCTAAAAACCAACACGGATGTTCCCGGCAAGTTCGTTTCCCAAGAGATTATAGTCTGCACCTTTTCCCTTCCATGCAAATAGTTCTCATTGGCCACACCCAAAACGCGCAAGGTTTCAGGTTTTTCGATTTCATCCGAGGAAGAAACCATGAATATTTCACTTTCCCCGTCTTGGACAGGCGTCGTGATTTCCACCGCAGGATCCTCAGCTCCCATCGGCACCGTTTCGCTCTGCGACAAAGCCGGATCTTTCACGCCTGCAGAACCGCTTGCTAAACAAGTAGGAATAACATCCCCGGTGGCGTATACCGCAATAGGCTCCTTTCCTCCCCAAGAAGAAACTTCCTTGGATTTTTCCATGTCTTTTGATTCCGAAGCCGAAATTTTCAGATAATAAATCTTTCCTTCTTCAAGTCCCTCGATGGGGATTATGTGGGTCACGGCAAAATCATGAGGCTCCGTCTTTTTCACGAGCTCGCTCAGGCCCTCGTCTGTAAAAACTTCGACCAGGGCGGAGGTAGCCAGGGGCTTATTTTGATTGGCGCTGTCCAGGGTCTTGAAGATGACGGAGGCTTGGCTCTTGGAAACGTTGCTGATCAAAATGTCTCCGCGACCGCTCGGGATGAATATCTCCGCGCTTTTTTCCGGCGTGAAAATGGCCGGTCCGATCAGGATACCGATGAACAGGAAAACTATCGCCAAAAAGACGCGAAGAGCCACTTTTCTGATGTGTTTCTGATATCTCTTGAGTTGGACATATGAACCGAAACGACCCGCTTGCTCTCTTTGCAGACGAAGTTGGTTGCTGGCCGGGCTTTGGAAAATTATCTCCACGCAATCTTTCGACTTACTATAACAGAACGTCAGCGCTTTTTTGATTTTTTTTCTCATAGGAATATTTGATTTATATCTCCATTATAGCACATGAAAAAAGAACCTCCCCGGAGGTTCTTTTTTCTTATTTTCTCAAACGATGAACCCTACTTTTTCTTTGACTTGGTGGAGTTTCTTCCAGGCGACCCCTCCGACTTTTTCCGCTCCGTCGCGAAGGATTCCCAAGACCTCCTCGTCCGAAAGAGCGTTGAACCTTTGCTGGAAAGGCTCAAGGAAACCAATGACGACCTCGGCCAACTCGGCTTTGAAATCCCCGTAACCCTTGCCCTTATACATCCCCACGATTTCTTTCGCTGTTTTTCCTGAAAAAGAAGCATAGATATTGATCAGATTTTTCAGCGCGGGCTTACCGTCCGAATATTCAATCTCACTCCCGCTGTCCGTCACCGCCTTTTTGATTTTTTTCCTGATAGTCTCGGCGTCGTCCAAAAGCTCGATGCGGTTATATGCCGACTCCGCGGACTTGCTCATCTTCTTCTCTGGATTGTCCAATCCCATTACCCTCATCCCCTCTTCCCTGATGAAAACCTTCGGTACTATGAAAGTCTCCCCGAATTTATGATTGAACCTTTTCGCCAAATCGCGGGCGAGTTCCACATGCTGCTTCTGGTCTTCGCCAACCGGCACAACCTCGGTGTCATAGAGCAAGATGTCAGCAGCCATCAGAACCGGATAATCGAAAAGTCCGACGCCGACGTTTTCGTTCGCGTCTCCCCCTTTGTCTTTAAATTGGGTCATCTTTCGAAGCTCCGACATCCCGGTTATCGTGTTCAAAATCCAAGCCAATTCGCTGTGCTCGGAAACTTGAGACTGGATGAAGATCGTGGATTTTTTCGGGTCGATTCCTGCGGCCAGATATATCTTAGCTATTTCCAGGGTTT
>LCKI01000009.1 GCA_001001345.1 Parcubacteria group bacterium GW2011_GWC1_45_14
TCACCTGATCGACTCTTTGCCAGAGCTGGTTTTTATACGTCTCGAACATATGCCTCTTCCTTTCACTGTCCTTCTTGGGACCTCCGAGAAGATTTTCAAAGAAGTTTCCTTTGACGCTTTCAACCGGAGAGAACGGCACTATTATATAGAAGAATTTCGACATGATATTCGAAACGTCCGTAAGGCTTTTGATGAACTTCCGATACTCGGCGATCTGGAAACTCAAAAGTTCGTTGGAGAGTTGGAGTTCCTGCTTCCGCAGATATTCCATATACGGCTCGATGTTGAGCTTTCTTGAGCTTATGACTATCTGGATCGGAAAATCCAAGGAATTCAAAAAATTCTGGTATTGGCTGATGATGCTGTCCTGCTCTTCCGTCGACTTAAGATCGAAATTTATAGCCGAAACCATGAGAACAGCCCGAAAGGACCCGTTCTTAAGTGAAATGACGCCGTCTTTTATTTCTTCGACGTCCACATATTTCTGGGTGCTTCCGCCTCCGGAGCCTCCCGATAATTTATCCGAGTGAAGTAATTCCATAATGAAAAATATCTTTTAATTATTCTGGTCGGATTCCGCTAGATTTTCCTAAAATGCCTGTACTCTCAGTAATCCGTTGATGGTTATCCTTGATTTTTTCAAGATAACCACTTACCGATGACCGATGACTACTTTCTTACTTCCGGTTTTTTCAGCATGTCTACGACATCCTCGTCGCTCTGCTGTCCCTCACTGTCCAATATCTTGGCGATGCCGCTCAAATTTTTGAGCGCCATCTGCCTTCTCTCTTGTTGGCCCATCAATCTTTGATTGTTCGCATTGGCGTTCGTAAGTATCCTTTTCTCCTCGGAGACGTTGCTGGCTTTTCTTTTCTGAGGAGTCCTTCTCCAAACATAAATCTTTGGCCCGAAAAGAAACATGACGCCTGCGAATACGAAGCTTATCAAGGGTTGTCCGTATGGCTTATAAAATGCCAGGGCCACGAAAAGCAGGACCTCCGGGATGGCGATTATGAAAAATACCGGCTTGGGCAATACCGCCCACATCAGCAAGGTCAGTACTCCGGCGGCGATCATCCAAAGAAGTTGCTTGACCGTGAGCGGTCCGACAACCTTGTCTTCGACATCGATATATTGCGGTACATTGAAAAGCATGGTTTTTTTATCCTTGTCATTCCGGACTTGATCCGGAATCCAGATCCTGAATCAAGTTCAGGATGACAATTTTTTATATATCATCACTGTTAGTTTACATTTCCTACCTCGCGAAAAACACCGCTATCTGCCTGACCAATACCATGGCCGAGAGAGAGATGATGATTCCGATGATCGCGTTTTTCGCGATATTCTTCCCGCTCTGGATCCTGTCTTCGTTTCCGGCTGAAGTCAGATACATCGCTCCTCCCAAAACCATCATCAGAATGGAGAGGATTCCGACCGCGGCCAAAAGGAAGTTAAGGACGTTGAGCGCGATCTGGGTGAGGGTGAGAGCTTGGTCGACTTCCGCGCTGCCGGTCGGACCCCAGCCGAGGACGAAAGAGATTTCCTTGAGAAACGACGGGGCTGCTATGCCGAGGGCGAGACCAATCAGTGAGGCGGTGATGGCCCCTTTGGCCTTTTCTACCATTCCGCTGTTTCCGGCGGAGATGATGTACATGACCGCTCCGACCACTATAAACACCAATGAGAGGGTCACGATGATCTGCTGGAGGACCGTGAGGAAATGGGAAAGGAATCCTTCGACGGTGTCAAAGGCCAGGGGATTCGTAAAAACAGTTCCTCCGGTCATCGCACCACCTGTATCAGTATTAGGGCAAGCGCTTACCGGAGTGAACCCTGTTGGGCAACCCGTGGCTGGCTTTCCGCCACATCCATCCGGTCCCTGACAAAAATTCCCTGTGGTTACTTGCTCACAAGTATCTACCTGCTTAAGACCCTGAGGGCATGGGGCAGTACCGGCTCCGCAGTTGTCGGGCCCTTCACACAAAACAGTTGCGGGAGCGGTCCCATTCATACAAATAGGAACCTGAGTGAGTCCTTGTGGGCACGGAGCAGGACCAGGCCCGCAATTATCCGGACCCTTGCATAATACGGTTGCTGCGACAGCTTCATTTGTAAAAAAAATCAGACCCAGGGAAATCCCGATCGTATATACAAAAAATACTTTTATTTTTTTTATTTTCATCTTTTTATTTAAAAAAATTTAAAACCTATTTACAACATCCCGCACCCCACACACAATCGTTTCCTCCCCAAACATGGCTAGTTCCCGCAGGGCAAGCTCCCAGCGTAGTGTTCACACATTTTCCGCTATTGTTCGTTCCGCACGCCTCCCCCAATTCCATGTTATTGCTCGACGGAGAAGCGGGAGCGACCGCGGGAGTTTGTGAAGCCGTCGACGGGCTTGCCGATGCAGGCGCCATCCCCCTGGTGCCTACCGTCTGCCCGGCGCATTGGAAATTGCTCCATTTTCCCACGTTGACTATTCCAAGATTGGGCTTGGTTCCAAGAAGATGCATCGTGTAATTTACCATAAGCCAAGCGCTGAACATCACCACTATTCCTATGATGGAGCTTTTGATGGCGCTTTTTGCCAGACCGGTCAATCCGGAGTCCCCGGCGGAGACAATATATGCCACAGCCGCGAAAGACAAAACGGCCAGAGCGATCAGAAACGACAATTTCAATGCCGCATTTATAACCCCGTTGAAGCCCACGATCATGTAGCAGAGGGTACACTCAGTTTCTCCTGGTCCGCCACATGGCACGAGGCCGGCCGCATAAGTCTCCGACGGAGCAAAAGCGACCATCGCGAATATGAACACAAAAATAAGCAAACTAGTTCTCCTAATGTCCCAAAAAAGCATTTTTGTTTTTATATTTAATTATTCCTACCTCCTCATGAGGTCATCAATCCTGTTCGTCGCTGTCGAAAGAGCATCATAGAGAGAGGTGTTCCCCCTATTGAGCGACTCGATAGCTTCGGCCAAAACCTTCTCCACCCCGTCCGGATCTGCCTGGAACCAGCTTTTCGCGATCAGATTTCCATAGGCATACGGACTGATAATCGAATCGTTCTTCTGTAATTCAATTATATCACGTCTGGCGGCAGGTTTTTCAGTTTCTTTGAGGTACACTATCGCAGGATCGATCGCAACGGGAAAATCTTTGCTGGTTCCGCTTTTGATATTCGTGAGCTTGAACACTCCGTTGTTTTTCATCGTCAAAAATTTCAAAAACTGCCAGGCCTCGTGCACCCTAGCCTGATTAGGCACTTGGATCGTCTGTCCTTCCACGATCACAGTCGAATTTTTATTTTTCGCGACCGCATATCCCCAATAATTTGCGTAATTAATTGGCTTGGTTTCATTAAACTGCGGGACGGGGGCTATGCCGAAGTTAAGCTTTCCGTTCTTATTCATTATTGCTTCCCTTTGCCAGGAGTAATTAAGCATCATGGCGACTCCGCCTTCGGAAAAAGCGTCTATGGAATTATGCTGCTTATTATTCCAAGTATAAAAAGGCGATCTGACATTGGCAAACTGGGCATAGTACCCAAGGGAGTTCTCACCGGACTTGACCACGTTTCCGTCCGATCCCACGACCCCGACATTTATAGTAGCCTTGGTATTTTGGCTGTTTGTCATCTGCACCCCGTTTTGAAGCATGAGAAGATTCAGGATATCCGTTGAGCGGTTGATGTTAAGGGCGGTTCCCAGGGCAGCCCCTGCCTGGACGATTTCTCCTTGCGAATCCAATTTCGTGAGCTTCCTGACGGCCTCGTTAAATTCCTCCCATGTTTTCGGCGGAGAGGTTATGCCGGCCGCATTGAACATGTCGCGATTATAATAGAGCGCCAAGGAATCCACGCTGAGCGGAACCCCATACACCTTCTCCTGATTGACGAAATCATTGAAAACGACGTCGACGAAACCGCTTCTTATGTCTGAATCGCGCAAAATATTCTCCGGAGCCGGTTCAATCTTGGTACCGAATGAAGGAGTCCAGGTGTTTTGTATGAGGAAAATGTCCGGCCCTTGTCCTGAGGCCATCGCGTCGATGAGATCGCGCTTATACGTTTCCGGGGTGAATTTCCTATATTTTATCTCCCCGACGTAAGGGTTGATTTTTTTATATTCGGTTATTATTTCCTCGTAGGCTTTGCTATCGTCGAAAAGGCCCCAGATTTCAAGGTTAACCAAATAACCGGTGTTTTTGCTCGTACAACCGGAAAAGAAAAATACCGGCAAAAGCAAGGCCACGGAGAGCAATATTTTGATTTTGTTTTTCATTTTGATTCTGCTTTATTTAAAATCCCGATCAGAAAAAATCACCTGGCTATTTTACCGCTACGAAAGCGTAGTGAAACTTTCCTGCGTCAACCTCCTTTTCTATGGAAAATCCCTCTTTTTTGGCCAATTCCAACAAAAACTCCTTGGGAATGCGCAGGCTCTGGTGCGGACCTATTGAAAAATCTTTGTCGCCCCATTCCACCACAATCACTTTCCCGCCTTTTTTTAAAACGCGATGCGCTTCCTTCAATATAATCGCCTTGTCCTTATTTTGAAACAACACACCTTTCATAATCACCCAATCCAGACATTCTTTTTCAAGCCCGCTTCCTTCTTCCTTTTCCAAGTTAACCCTTTTGGTCTGCACATTGGAAAGTCCGCTTGCTTTGGCCCTGCTTTCAACAGTTTCCAGAACATGGGGCAAAATATCCAAAGCCATCATTTTTCCTTCTTTGCCTATGACCGCGGCAAAGGGCAATGAAAAATATCCGGATGCGCAACCGAAATCCGCAACCAAAGAACCTTTTTTGACATCAAGTTGGTTGATTATCTGCTCAGGGTTGAGAAATTGGGTGCCCATCGGGGCGGTTTTTGATTCCATATTTTTAAAAATAGAAAGATGCCACTTTGCATATTCTATTTTACAACAAAATGCGCAAATGACCAAATAGAAACACCCCCCAAAGAGCAAGCCTACCTTGTGACACTGATATGGTCGGTTCGGATTGAATTTTTCAATGTTATATGCTATATGTTATATGTTGCCTTGAGCAGGCGTTACGCAAATAATTATTGCCATGGGTCGCAAAAGGCGACCCGGGAACCCGAAGGAATTCCGTTTTTTACGTTTGCGAAGCGAACCAATATGGAGAGGTGACTGAGTGGGCCAAATGTGAGCAAGCGAACACTTGGCGGGTTTCAAAAGAAACCCTGGAACCCGAAGGAATTCCGTTTTTTACGTTTGCGAAGCGAACAAATATGGAGAGGTGACTGAGTGGTTGAAAGTACCACTCTCGAAAAGTGGCATACCGGCAACGGTATCGGGAGTTCGAATCTCCCCCTCTCCGCCTACGCTAAAGCTTCGGCGGATAAATCCGCCAAAATAAACTTGACAAAATCCTCCGAAAATTCAAGTTTTTCCTTTACATCAAGGAAAATACGTGATATATTTCCTGATGTAATCAAATAAAAACAAATCTGATGCTGGAGATAGTTGATAAAACTATTATTTTTTCATTTATCGCAGGAGCCATTGGCCTATTAGGGCTTATTTTAGCCTCCGTAGCCCTATTAAAAATAAAAAAGATAAACCAGACGAATCAGACCATCTTTTCCGGCAAAAACGTCAAGAGTCTGGAGTCACTTATCTCCGACCATTCGGAGGCGATAGTGCACATGGACAAAGAGATCCAGGAGCTCTTCGAGATTTCCAACAGAATCCACAATCTCGCTTCAAGGGGTCTCCATAAGGTCGGAGTCATCAGATTCAATCCATTCAAGGATATAGGAGGCAATCAAAGTTTCGTTGTAGCCCTTTTGGACGGTAAAAATTCCGGAACAGTCATCTCCTCGCTCCACACCAGGGAAGGAACCCGCGTTTATGCCAAGCCGATAACTAAGGGAGCGAGCGAAGAATACCAATTAACCGAAGAAGAAACGAAGGCGGTAGCCGCAGCCATGCTGCAAAAAGGCACCAAAGTTTAAATATAATCAAAAAACTACATGGAACAACAAGGAGAGAAAAAACCCGTCAAAATACCGGCAACTATCACTGTCAAAAAATTCAGTGAAGTCTTAAATGTTCCTGTATCGGTCATCATCACCGAGCTTTTGAAAAATAAAATCCTGGCAACTATCAATGAGGAGATAGACTATGAAACGGCCAGTATCATAGCTGAAGACCTGGGATTCGTTACAGAAGAATATGTCGAAATCGTT
Source organism: Parcubacteria group bacterium GW2011_GWC1_45_14 (assembly GCA_001001345.1). Taxonomy (GTDB): domain Bacteria; phylum Patescibacteriota; class Minisyncoccia; order Moranbacterales; family GWC2-37-73; genus UBA12053. Next base: position 6,231 of record LCKI01000009.1, read on the forward strand.
GACGACCAGACGATGACCCTGGAAAAACTCCTTGAGATCTGCAAAACGGAAAAGGAATCGGGCAAAAATCTCCAATCCCGTCCGCCCGTCGTCACTATCTTGGGACACGTCGACCACGGAAAAACCACTCTTTTGGATACTATCCGGAAAGCTTCTGTCGCTGAAAAGGAAGCCGGCGGAATCACCCAGCATATCAGCGCCTATCAGACGAAAAAGAAAGGCCAACTCATAACCTTCGTGGATACTCCCGGCCATGAGGCCTTTTCCGGAATGCGCGAAAGAGGTGTCAGCATTGCAGACATCGCAGTCCTGGTGGTCGCAGCTGACGACGGAGTGCGCCCACAGACCAAGGAAGTCATCAAATATCTCAAGGAAAAGAAAATACCTACCGTCGTAGCCATAAACAAGGTAGATAAGCCAGATGCCAATATCCAGCGTGTAAAACAAGAGTTGGCCGACAATGACATCCTCATAGAACAATGGGGTGGAAGCTATATCTGCGCGGAAGTTAGCGCCAAGCAAAACATAGGAATAGACGAACTCTTGGAAAGTATCCTCCTGGTCGCAGAAGTGGAAGATTTCAAGGCTGACAATAAAAGAGATGCGCTAGGAGTGGTTTTGGAAGCACACCTAGACCCAAACAAGGGTCCAGTCGCGACGATTCTTATCAAAACTGGAACCTTGAAAGTTGGTCAGGACGTGGTCGTCGGAAAAACCTACGGCAGGATAAGGAAAATTGAAGACTTCATCGGAAAATCCCTTCCGGTTGCCGGACCTTCTACGCCTGTTTCCATCATGGGACTCATAGACAATCCGAACACCAATGACGTGCTCCAGGTAGCCAGCGGAAAAACGGCCGCCAGACTTAAGTCCAAGGGCATCGGAGAAGCTTCTTCGGATCAACGGGAGCGTCTGACCTCCCAGAACATGATGCGCAAAATCGAGGACGAAAAGGTTCAAAAACTCAACATCATCTTGAAAGCTGACGTGCAGGGATCGCTCGAAGCCATCGAACAGATACTTTCCACCATCAAATCTGACGAAGTCGCCATCAACTACATCGAAATAGGGGTTGGGAGCATAACCGAATCCGACATCAAGATCGCTTCCCCATCCAAGGCTGCCATCTTCGGATTCAATGCGGAGCCTACGCCCGTAGCCAAAAGGTTGGCCGAGGCTAATGGAGTCGAAATCAAGACTTATAAGATCATCTACGAACTGGTCGCTGAAGTAAAAAGACTACTCATCGAAATGCTTCCTCCGGAAATAATCAGGACGGACTATGGAAAAATGGAAATCTTGGGAATCTTCAAGACCGGGAAACATGACATGATAGTGGGAGGAAAGGTCATCGAAGGAAAGATAGTTAAGAAATCATCAATCGAAGTCTACCGCGGTGAAAAAATGATAGGAAAAGGAAGTCTTTCGAATCTCCAACAGAACAAGGTGCCGGCGGACGAAGTCGAAAAAGGCAACGAATGCGGACTCGTCTTCGAGGGAGATACGAAAATCAAGGAAGGCGACGTTCTCCTGAGTTATACCGAGGAAGAACGCAAGAAAACCCTGTAATAATTCAACTACCAACTTTGAAATGAGCCAACGCATCCAAAAAATAAACTCCCTGATCCGCAAACACATCGCGGAAATCCTAACCAAGGATCTGAGCCTGAAACTCGGTGTCTTCTTGACCGTGGCCAAGGTTGACACGACTCCTGACCTGCGTTATACTCGCGTATTCCTTAGTGTTTTTCCGGAAAAGGAAATCCACTATGTGGAAGAAACCTTGAAGAAGGAGAAGCACCAGCTTCAGGGAGCTCTCAATAAAAAACTCCATATGAAACCCCTTCCGAAGCTGGTCTTCCAGATCGACACCACGGAAGCCGAGGCTGACAAAATTGAAAAGATACTTCTCGACCTTGACTAGGTCGACCGGAAAGAACTTTTCACAAGAACCTGAACAAAAAAAATTCCCATCTGTACTAATCGGAGGGATTTTTTTAAGCCCGATAAGCAGTTACCCACCTTTTCACATGGCATCTTTTTCCAAAGAATTTAAAACCCTTTCCTATGTCATCGGGAAATCCTCAAGGATCCTCTTGGTGGCGCACTCAAATCCGGACGGAGACACTACCGGTTCGGTTTTAGCATTCAAGGAATACATCTTCTCCCTCGGCAAGCACGTCGACATAACTTGCCAGGATGAGTTCCCGGCTTTTTTGGAATCGCTTACAGAGGAAAGATTCAAAAGGCCCGAGGATGTCAGCCCGGAAACATATGACGCCATCATCGGCTGCGACAGCGTCGAGCGCGGTTTTCACGAGATAGTCAAAGGCATTCCCCAAACCGTCGTCACCGCGATCCTGGACCACCACCCCGACATAACCATCGAGGCCGACATCAAGATATTGGATCCGAAGAAATCCTCTGTCTGCGAGATAGTTTATGATTTCTTCGTTTCGATCGAAGCGGAGATAACCCGCAAGATGGCTACCTATCTGATGCTGGGAATCCTTTCTGACACCGGAAACCTCCAGCACGCCAATACGACCACCAAAGTCATGGAAATATCTTCCGAACTTATGAAAAAAGGCGCATCCTTTTCCAAAATAATCGAATCAACTTTTTCCAACAAAAAGATGTCGACTCTCAAGCTCTGGGGCATCGCTTTCGAAAAAGCCAAGATAAACCCGAAAAACGGAATGATAGCCACAGTCCTTACCAAGCAGGACATCGAGCAATGCAACGCTTCGACCGAAGACATCGGACAAGTCGCTTCGATCCTCAACACGGTCCCGGGAACCAGGTTCTCGCTCATCCTTTCGGAAAGGGAGGGCGGGCAAGTCAAAGGGAGCCTGCGGAGCGAGGAATACAAAGGCGTGGACGTTTCCGAAATCGCCCATAAGTTCGGAGGAGGCGGGCACAAGCTGGCCAGTGGATTCACGGTGAGGGGCAAAATCGTGGAGACTCGCGACGGATGGGAAATTCAATAGAGCATAAAAGCACAAGAACATTAAAACAAATCTTGCAGGCCTGCAGAGCCTGTTTTTTTTGTTTTCATGTTTTCATGCTTTAATGAAGCCTATTTAAAATACTCCAACCTGACATCTTCTCCGACCACGACATAGCTGCAGCTGTCCAGCCAATCTCCGGCGTTCGCATAAACGAGCCCGTCTGGATTCTGGACCAATTCCGGCCAGTGGGTGTGCCCCATGACCACTCCGTCCAATTTTCGGGAGCGCGCATAAGCCAAGGCCAGGGCCCTGATCCCTTCCACTATCTCGGCGTATTTATGGGAGTGTTTTTTGGAGGAAAGTGATTTCTTTTTTCCGAAGAACCTGCGTAAAAATTTACTGGCTCTTACCAATAAGATATACAGCTGATCCAAAAGTATTGAGATGATCACGTGGTTCCTGGTAAAAGCGTCGAACTCGTCGCCGTGGAGGACCAGATATTTCTTATGGTCGTTCCTGATAATGTATTCGCTTCTTATTTTTATCTTACCGAAAGTGAACTTGGAAAAAGCGCGGAAGGCGCGGTCATGGTTTCCTGGGATATAGACTATCTTCGTCCCGGCCTCGGAAAGCCTAGCCAGTTTCGTGACTATCTGATGTTCATGGGCTCCGATATTCTTATAGTTCGTGCTCCAAAATTCGAAAGCGTCCCCCGCTATGATAACCCTCTTGGGAGGGTTATCCAAAAGCATCGTCAAAAAGTGCGACAGTTTCTCAACTTTCGCGTTCTTTGTTCCCAAATGGAAATCACTGATGACGATCGTATCGCCTTTTTGATATTTCAAATCGGTCATTTTTTGTGTTAAATAAAATAAAAAGACGGCTTTCACCCGTCTTATACATCAATTATAGCATACTTTTAGCTCCAAGTCCAGCCTTGGACTATGTATCATGCATCAAGTATAATTGTATTATGCATTTAAGCTGAATTTTATACATTATACATAATACTTCATACATTTTTCCATGAACATAGGTTGCCATGTCTCGATTGCAGGTGGAATAGTGAACGCGCCCCAAAGGGCGGCAGATTTCGGCTGCGAAGCGATGCAGATTTTTACCCGCTCCCCGCAGGGAGGAAAAACGCCTGAGCTCACGGAAGAGATTTGTGAAAAATTCAAGCAGCTGAAGCTCGAGTATGCGATAAAAACCGTCGTGGTGCATTCCCCTTACTACATCAACCTTGCCTCTTCCAACAGCCGCATCCGCTACGGTTCGGTCAGCGCCATCCGCGAGGAATTGGAAAGAGCCAGCGCGATCGGAGCCGAATATGTCATGACCCATCTGGGAAGCGCCAAAGACATGGGCAAAGAAGAGGCGCTGAAAAAAGTTTGCGAGATGCTGGAAAAATCTTTGGAAGGATATGAAGGCAGCGCGAAACTCCTTTTGGAAAACAGCGCTGGAGCCGGAGAAATAATCGGGGATGATTTTTCGGAAATTTACCAAATCCTCAAATGCGTAAAAAGCGAAGCGATCGTTGGGATGTGCATCGACACCCAGCATTCATTCGCTTCGGGCTATGACTGGCGCGACTTCGAAAAAACGCTCGAAAAAATAGACGGGGAAATAGGCATTGAAAATATCAAACTGATCCATGCCAACGATTCGATGACGGAGCTCGCCTCGAAAAAAGATCGTCATGAACATATCGGCAAGGGGCAGATCGGACAAGAAGCTTTTGCCAACATCGTGCGGTTTGCCGAAGAAAATAATATAGACATGATTTGTGAAACCGAATATGATTTCGTCAAAGAAGACATCGAACTGTTAAAAAAACTCAGGGATCAATAGAACATTAAAACATGAAAGCATTAAAACAAGCTCTGCGGTCATGTATTTATTGTTCTTGTGTTTTAATGTTTTAATGCTTTAATGAAAAATCCATGAGGTTAGCCATCATCTCAGACACGCACGACAATATCCCCAACCTCAAAAAGGTCTTGGATTATTGCCGTGAAAATAAAATTGAAAAACTGATCCATTGCGGAGACCTGGCGGAAATCGAAACTCTCGATTACCTTCGGGAAAATTTTTCCGGAGATATCTTTTGGACTTTCGGAAATATGGACCGCGGACACAGTGCCGACTATCCTTTCGCGGATGGTAAATACAGGAGCATCAATATCTTTTCCAAACACGGGGAAGTGGAAATCGCCAACAAGAAAATGGCGTTCGTGCATTTTCCGGAATACGCCGAAAGACTTGCCAAGGAGGGAAGATTCGACTTCGTTTTCTATGGACACACCCACAAGCCTTGGACGGAAAAAATAAACGGCGAAGACAAAAACGGAAATTTCAAAGAGTGTGAAATGCTCAACCCTGGGAACGTCGCCAATCAATATTATCCCCCGACATTCGCAGTGTGGGACAGTATTCAAGATGCTTTTTCTCTTATCAGAATCAACGGCTTAAAGTAAGCATTTCGCATGAATGTAAGATGCAAAAATCAAAATGCAAAATTACAAGTCAAAAATAAAAATGTCGCGATGCATTTGCAAATTTTGAATTTTACATTGTCATTTTAATTTTTGATTTATAGGAATGTCCAAGAAAGAAAAACTTGATAAATTAAATAAGAAGATGTCCAAGTGCAGTGAATGCTCTCTTCATTGCGACGCTTCCCGCGTCGTTGCTGGCGACGGCAACCCGGAAGCCCGAATCATGTTTATTGGCGAGGCGCCTGGAAAAAAGGAAGATGAAACAGGAATTCCCTTCGTGGGCGCCGCCGGAAAATTCCTCTCCGAGATGCTGGCGGAAATAAAACTGACAAGAGAGGACATATACATCGCTAACGTAGTAAAATGCAGGCCTCCCCAGAACCGCGATCCCCTTGCTGAAGAAGTCTCGGCTTGTTGGCCATGGCTCCAAAAACAAATTGAAATCATCGACCCAAAACTGATCGTCACACTTGGAAGACATTCCCTCAACAGATTTTTTCCCGAACTGAAAATTTCCGAAACGCACGGAAAAGTTTTCCAAGCGGAACTTCCAAAAATAGGCAGGAGGAATTTCTATGCCCTCTATCATCCGGCCGCGGCACTGTATAACGGATCCATGCGGGAAGTGTTAAAAAAAGATTTCAAGAAAATTCCGAAAATATTAAAACAACTATGAATTAAAAAAGACCAGCGTTGCCGGTCTTCTCTTTTTGCTTTTTTGTTCTCACGTAAATATTATTTCTCTGCCGCTGAGCAACCCTTCTTTCAGGATCCCCAGTTCCTTCTCGAGAATGCACTTAAGAGATCTATTGGGAACCCTGCATTCGACTTTCCCGCGGCTGACTCTTACGCAAAAAACTTCCTTGTTGTGATTGGGAGTTCCCGGAGCATGGACAGTGGAAACAAAAGATTTACTCAAACCGCTTTTGCTGTCCTTAACGGAAAAACTTAAAACATCCGTCATCATGATTCCGACGTTTTTCATTATCCTCCTGAAAACATACCCCATCTCGTGAAAAAGAACTTCGACCTCCTGCTTCTTTTCCCGCGCTGTCATAAGCAATCCTCCCTAGTGTGTGCTGACCTGCTTTTTTAAAACAAGTACCGCGGGCGAGACATCTCACGTCGCTCCGCTCCTTGAAAACCCACGGTTTTTCAATTCTTTCCTCCCACGGGAAACTTCCGCTTCCCGACCCCTTCCCGTTCCCGTCTCTTCTGCATTTTTCAACAAGTACCGCGGGCGAGACTCGAACTCGCAAGGTATTGCTACCGAGGGATTTTAAGTCCCTTGTGTATACCATTCCACCACCGCGGCGTTTTTATAAAATGAGGTCGCATCCGGAATTGAACCGGAGTACACGGTTTTGCAGACCGTTGCGTAACCACTCCGCCATGCGACCTTTATATTTTCTCGTCAAAAACTTGATCAAAAAACCGTCATGGCGTCGGATTCCTGGGTTCCCTTTTGGAACCCGCCGTAGGCTCATCCGCATTCAGCCCATTCCGCCATGCAACCATTAACTTAAGCCAGTATATCCGATTATACCGCTTCGGTCAATTTACCGGATACGCAAAAGCGCCCTTTATCCAGGCGCTTTTGCTATCGAAACTTTCGTTTGTCTTTTTGTTACTTCACTACCTGGGCTACAAGATTCCTTCTTCCGAACTTGAAAGCCTCAGTCTTGGTTTCCATATATATATCAAAGTGGTTTCCTTTGATAGCTCCTCCACGGTCTTCACACCTATACTGACCCATTCCTTCGATCTCAACGATCGTTCCGAACGGGTATTCAGGAGGGCAAGCCAAGGTCCTTTTTTCCTGAACCTTGATTCCACTGGAAGTTATACCTGTATTCCAACCACATTCGTCAGCGGCGGCAGTATAAGCAGAAGCGTTGATCGTAAACTTCTCCTGGGGAAGATTGTTCCATTTAGCCTCCTGTTTTACTTTCCACTTGGCCAAAATAGCGTCATTTTTGATCTCCTCCTCGGTTTTCACGACGATCTCCTCTTCAACCTTAAGCTCTTCCTTATTTTCGATCTGAACCTGCTGGGCGAATTCTTTTGAAACTTCTGTTTTTGTATTTGTGTTCGTGTTTATCATGCTTTCGATTCCTATCGGCCCTGCTATATTGCTCAAGGCGATGGAAGCTGTTGCGATAATATTCACGATACCCATATGTTACCGTTACTTCTTATCCGTTCCCCGATATTTCTTCGGGGGATCAGGCTAACAACCCTATTCAATTGTCAACCGTCTATATTAGCATAAATTAAGACGAAAGTCAAGAGCACATGCCTATTTTTGGCTAAAATAAGGCATTTTATAAAAATTTTTTCATATCTTTTTGCGCCTACCAAGAACATTTTTTGACTAAATCCATCCAGGGTATATAATTCCTTTAACCGCGTGAACGACTTGTTCTTTTCACTTAAAAAAAGGGGGCTAAAAATGGCTGCTACGGACCCGGATGTAGACGTGATTAGAAACTCAAGGGGTAGTTTGGTCGGTTCATTGGAGAAAATAAATGATATTCCAGGTCCCACCAAAAGCAAATGCCCTTATTGCAATGAAATCCACAAATGCAATGACGGTTCCATGGAGAGAAACTGTCTGGATTGCGCCATGAAAATTAAAGCGCCTTGTCCTTTTGACGAAATCCCCGATCGGAGTTCAAGTTATTCCTGTCCCCTTAAAAAAACCGACAAGCCTCTGCCTGGAGTCTTTTGTTCGGAACATGGATCACCTCTCTGTCCATTCGAAACCAAAAAAATTTCACCTGGAGCCCCATGTCCTGCGCATACGGAAAAGTTTATAAGGGAACATGCTATAATGTATGGCCTTAATCCTGATCAAGCCGTACTTCAAATCTTATCCGCACTCGGCAAATGACCTCCTTCCCCGGAAAATTAAAAATCCCTCGGATTCTCGAGGGATTTTCTTTTTGGAAAAAAACCAGCCTCCTGGCTGATTCCTAATTCATATATATCTATTCTATCGAATTATTTTTTCTTATTCTCTTGAGCTTCAAGGGCTCCGTCGATGGCTCCCATGAATTTTTCCGGTTGCAAGGCTATCTCCAAATGCCCTCCCTTTACCGAATAGAAACCGTCCGAAACATCGCTCGTGACTTTTTCCTGAACCTGATCCATAGGGAAAACCAGATCATCCACACCTGAAATCACAGAAATTCCGATGCCGGATTCCTTCAATCTTTTCATCGCCTGCAAAATATCCGCCTTCGCGATAGCGTCCGACTCCCTCACTGACATTAGGGGATTTCTTGCGGCGTGCACCCCCATGTCTTTTATAATAGGAACGGTCTTTTTCCAATCATTTTTTCCGACAAGCATATCCCCCGCCACCTTCCGCACCTCGCTGAAGAATTTGTAGGAATGCACGAACGTCGATCTTTTACCTACCATTCCGGCCGGAGAGACATAAATGATGTTTCTGAATTTCTCCGGAAACATTTCGGCCGCGATGGTAGCGTTTATTCCGGCTTCAGAATAAGCGACAACATCCGCCTTTTGGATTCCTTTCGACTCCAGCAGCCCTATCAAGGCTAGCGCTTTCTGCAGCTCGACGTCAGCATATCCCCCATCGTTTTCAATTATTTCCTGTTTCCTTGTGTGCTCAAGGGAAAGCACCCTTCTCCCCTTTTCAGCCAAGGTTACCAAACCGGTCTTCACGGTATCGATCGAAATCGACCAACCCGGGGCGACCAAAACCGGAATTTCCGTCTTAAGCTTTTCCGGCTCGATATCGATAATATCCAACTCTCCTAGTTTCTCCCGCAAGGCCTCCGTCCCCGTTTCCTTTTTGTTTATTGGGGGTAGTTGTATTTTTTCAAACATAATGATTCGTTAATGTCCTTCTATTTTAACAAAAGGCCTTAATTATGGAAACAAAAAACTCCCCTAAGGGAGTTTTTTGTTTTAATGAGCGGGTAAGCAGAATCGAACTGCCGTCTCATCCTTGGCAAGGACGTATAATAGCCACTATACGATACCCGCATGCGCGCTACGCGCGTAAATATCTTATTTCCAAATATTCTTAATCAGTCTTTCTTTTTTCTCCCTGCTCCACTTTTTAATTTGCGCCTCTCTTTTTCTGGCTTCAGATTTACTGGGAAATGATTCAGACTTATACACAAGAACTAGGCCTCCTTGTTGCTTTGCAAATCTAGAACCTTCGCCTCGGTTGTGCTTTTCAATTCTATTTTCCACATCAGGAGATATTCCAGTATAATATCTTTTTGTTTTTGCTACTGCAATATAAACATGCCAATTTTCTGTGCCCCTCGACAAGCTCGGGGTACTTCGACTCGTAGAGCTTTCTACATTTTTACCCATTGCTTATTGTTTGTGTTTACACTGAGCGAGCCTTTCATGGAAATGAGAGTCGAAGTGTGGGACCAGCAGGATTCGAACCTGCGACCAAGCGATTATGAGTCGCCTGCTCTACCGCTGAGCTATGGTCCCGGCTGTGCCACGTGATGAGCGCAGCGAATTTTACGTGGTGCCTCGGGTCAGAATTGAACTGACGACACGTGGATTTTCAATCCACTGCTCTACCACTGAGCTACCGAGGCATTATTTCCGGTGGACGTTGCTGGACTCGAACCAGCGACCCCTTCTTTGTAAGAGAAGTGCTCTAACCAACTGAGCTAAACGTCCGAATATTTATTTGTAATTGGACTCGCCCCGTCATCCGACGGGGCGTCAGGTCGGATGACCTGACGAACCACTGACCCCTTCTTTGTAAGAGAAGTGCTCTAACCAACTGAGCTAATCACCCGAAAATAAATCAAAATGTAAAACTCAAAATGCAAAATTTTGGAAAAGTCGTCGTGAAACGACTCCTTAATTTTGATTTTTGACTTTTAAATTTTGAATTTACTATGTGGGCGAAAGAGGACTTGAACCTCCAAGGGATTGCTCCCACATGCACCTCAAGCATGCGCGTATACCAAATTCCGCCATCCGCCCATAAACTGCCCGGGGCTTTTGCGCCAGGACAGTCTCATGAAAACTATTTGATTTCTTCTGCTTTCTTTTCCTCTACAACAGGCCCAGCAACAGCTTCTTCTGCTTTCTCCGAAGAAGCAGCAACCTCCTCAACTACGGGAGCCTCTTCGACTGCAGCGAATTCAGCTATGTCCTTGTACTTCAATTTCAACGACTTCGCGGTCTTCTCACGAATATAATAAAGTTTTGATCTTCTTGTTTTAGCCTTTTTCACCAACTCGATCTTTTCGATCATCGGTGAGTGCACCGGCAATACCAATTCCACTCCCACGCCATTGGAAACCTTCCTGACGGTAATGGTCGGCGAAGAGCTCTGTCCTCCCCTGGTCGCGATGATCATTCCTTGGAACATCTGGATTCTTTCCTTTCCTCCCTCGACGATTTTTCGATAAACCTTAACCACGTCCCCTGTCTGAAGATCAGGAACTTGGCTTGTTCTTTGGGTCATATTAAATTCAACCATTTTCTTTTGCATATGTTTTGTGATATATCCGCGACCTGTCAAGCAAGTGATACAAGCAAATCGCACCTACTCCGTAAATAGGCGGAAAAATTATCTAATTAAAAAGCTTTTATATAATAGTAGATTTGCCCGAATTAGTCAACCCATCCTCGGCTTCCTTGAGGCATGTGGAAAAATCAACCGGGATCTCGGAAAAAAACTCATACTTTTTCCCGAGTAGTTCGAATTTGAGCTCTTTCGCATGAAGCATCTGCCTTTTCGCACATTCCAACTCGGAATCTGCATATTTTTTCAAAAAATACTTGCTGTCCCCCACGACCGGATTGCCCATTGAGGAAAAATGAATCCTGATCTGGTGCATCCTCCCCGTTTTAGGCTCAGCTTCAACAAGATCGAATCCTTCATATCTCTCTAAAACATTATACAAAGTAAGCGCTTCCCTAATTTTTCCCTTAGTCTTACTGTTAGCGATTTTTTGCTTTTTAAAGTTCGAGGCTCTCGCGATCGGTTTTCTTATTTCTCCCGATTTTTGCTCCAGGTTTCCATAAAGAAGCGCGACATATTTTTTCAGCACCTCCCTTTGGGAAAAAAGTTTTTTAAGTTCCAAGAAGCTTTCCATGGTCTTGGCAACGACCACTATTCCTGAGGTGTCCTTGTCTAGTCGGTGCACAATTCCCGGACGCAGATAGCTTTCCTTGCTTCCGTCATGCACTTCCTTAATTTGGGGATATTTCGCCAAAAGCCAATTAGCGATCGTGTTTCCTTTTTCCACCGCACTGGGATGCATCTGGATTCCAGCCGGCTTATCGATAACTACGATCTGCTCATCTTCAAACAAAATGCCTATTTCAAGATCATTATTCGGCGTAAGATCCGAGTTTATCAGGGAGAAATCGATTTCCAGCTCTTCTCCTGCGGAAAGCTCCCTGCTCGGTTTCACGCTCTGCCCATTGACCAGCACCATTCCCCTTCGGATCTGCCTTATTACCTCCCCCCTGGACAGCGAAAAAAATTCCTCGGAGAGGAATTTGTCTATGCGCTTTCCGGCGCTTATGTTTGTGACTGTGATTTTTTCCATGTGCCGGGGAGAGGACTCGAACCTCCACGAGCGAACTCACCAGTTCCTAAGACTGGCGTGTATACCAATTTCACCACCCCGGCATAAAAAATTTTCAATTTTTGGACTCGCCCGGTCATCCGACCGGGCGTCAGGTCGAATGACCTGACAAACCTTCACGGATTGCTCCACCAGTTCCTAAGACTGGCGTGTATACCAATTCCACCACCTGGGCATATTCTCAAACTCCATTTACTATATCCTCTTTCCGCTCCTATGGCAATAGTCAACCGATGATTGATTTGATCCTTTTGACTTCCTCTTCCAAAACCGGGCTTTCCTCGTATTCCCCATGGTGGCGCGTCCCGCTCCCGTATGTTTCCTTTTTCTGGTCCAAATGGATATTGATAATCAAATCTATCATGTCGACTTTCACATACATATGGAATCTCGGATACCCCGCCCGCGCCAAAGGACGCACGAAGCTCATCTCCTCGCCTTCTTTTCGCTGGAAAACATACCCTGCCCTCCTGAGAAGGGAAACCGGCGCCTCTTTGATAGCTTCGATTTTGATTTTCATGGTTTAGTTCAAAAACTGCAGTTTCGGATAAAGATTGCTCCAAAACTGCAGTTTTTCGATTTCATTTTCTACCTATAGCACGGTTGCCGCTGCCACCTTGTCTCCGGATTGCGGACGCATCACCCTGACTCCCTGAGTCGCCCTTCCGAGAACCGGAATGCTAGCCAATGGGATCCTGATAATCTGCCCCTTGATCGAAGTGACTATAAGATCCCCTTCGATGTCGTCGATATTGACGACGTTTCCTCCGACAAGTTTTCCGGTCTTGGTCGTTACCTGGGCCGTCTTGATTCCCGAACCGCCTCTTTTTTGAACTTTATAATGCTTCATGTCCGTCCTCTTTCCGTATCCGTTTTCAGTGATGATCATAATCTGGTTGCCTTTTTGATCCTTGAGCACGGCGTCCATTCCGATAACGAGATCGTCTTTGCGGAGTTTGATTCCACGGACTCCGGCAGCAGTCCTTCCCATATGTCGGACATCCGCCTCCTTGAATCTGATCGCTTGTCCTTGAGCGGTGCTGATTATGATTTCATCGCTTCCGGTCGTGGCCATCACCCAGTTCAAACGGTCATCCTTGTCCAGTTTAATGGCGATGAGTCCGCTTCTCCTGACGTTATCGAACTCGTCGATCTTGGATTTCTTCACGACTCCCGAAGTGGTCGCCATAAAGAAATATTTATATGCATCATCTTTGTTGAAAGGAATCATCGCTGTGATTTTCTCTTCCTGGGAAAGTTGCAGGAAATTAACGATTGCTTGTCCCCTGGCTGTCCTGGAGGACTCAGGGATTTCATAGGCTTTCGTCTGGAAGACCTTTCCGCTATTCGTGAAGAACATCAGATTGTCATGGGTCATCACGGAAGAAACTTTCTCAATGATGTCTCCCTCCCTGGTCGTTCCTCCAGTCACACCTTTTCCTCCTCTTTTCTGAACCTTGTACACATCAGGGTTCATCCTTTTGATATATCCGTCCTGCGTGATGGTGATGATGGCCTCCTCATCCGGAATCAAATCCTCCTGCTTGAATTCCTGGATTCCTCCCTTGATGACCTTGGTTTTCCTTTCGTCGCCATATTTATCCTTAAGCTCCGCTAACTCATCCTTAATAAGAGCAAGGATTTTTTTAGGAAACTTGAGCAAGTCTTCAAGATAGGCAATGAGCTTGAGCTTCTCTTCGAGCTCATCTTCAATCTTCTTCCTTTCCAGGCCGGCCAACGTCTGAAGCCTCATTTCCAAAATGGCTGTCGTCTGGCGATCGGAAAGCTTGAATTTCTTCATCAAATTCGCATGCGCTTCGTCCCTGGTCGGAGACTTCTTAATCGTCTCGATGACAGCATCGATATTATCCAGCGCTTTTTTGAGTCCTTCCAAGATATGCGCCCTGTCGAGAGCCTTTTTCAATTCGAATTTCGTCCTTCTGGTAACAACTTCCTTCCTATGGACGATAAAGTGTTCCAAAATCGCCTTGAGATTCAAGACCTGCGGATCGATCCCGTCCACCAGGGCCAACATGTTCACATTAAAGTTCTTCTGCAGATCGGTCATCGCATAAAGTTTATTGAGAACTTTCTGCGGATAAGCGTCTTTCTTAAGCTCGATAACTATCCTTACTCCGTCCTTGCTGGATTCATCCCGAAGATCCTTGATTCCAATAACCTTCCCCTCTCTTACCAAGTCCGCGATCTTAGTGATCAAATTGGCCTTATTGGTAGCATAGGTTATTTCCGTAACGATAATCTGGAACATTCCCGATTTCGTCTCCACGATTTCGGTCTTTGCCCGTGTCGGAATTTTTCCCTTTCCGGTATAATAAGCTTCCTTAATATTCGAAGCGTCATAGATGATTCCCCCGGTCGGAAAGTCAGGACCCTTGATGAATTTAAGCAAATCATCAATAGAGGCCTCGGGATCTTCAATGAGGTGCGCGATGGCATCTACCAATTCATTGAGATTGTGTGGCGGAATGTTCGTCGCCATTCCCACCGCGATACCCATGGTTCCATTGAGGAGCAGTTGAGGAAGTTTCGCCGGCAACACGACAGGCTCGGTATGCACACCATCGAAGTTAGGTATGAAATCAACCGTATCCTTTTCGATATCCACCAGCATCTCTTCAGCGATGGATCTCAACTTAGCTTCAGTGTATCGATAAGCGGCCGCGCTGTCTCCGTCCATGGAACCGAAGTTTCCCTGTCCCCAGACCAACGGATAACGCAAAGCGAAGTCCTGCGCCATGCGGACCATCGAGTCATAAACGGCCGTGTCACCGTGCGGATGATATTTACCGAGCACCTCTCCGACTACCGTAGCCGACTTTCGGAACTTGGCCGAAGCCCTAAGTCCGGATTCCCACATGGAATACAAAATTCTCCTGTGCACCGGCTTGAGACCGTCCCTCACGTCCGGAAGGGCCCTGGAAACGATGACACTCATCGCGTAATCCAGATATGATTGCTGCACTTCCTCGGTAAGCGCTCGCGGCTTGATATTTCCCTGTGCAAATCCAAGTTGATCCTGTTTCATATTTTTATCTTGAGAATAAATGGTATTTTATGACTCGCTTTCCTTGTTGATTCGAATCATTCCGCATCTGTCCCTGATTTTGCCTGCCAGGCAAGAAGGACCCATTCGGAATAACTCCAACTCAAAAACCTTACTCTGTCGGCGCGACTGTGCCCTGCAAAGCGCTATCCATGCTTGGCAAATCCCCAAGTGACTGCTTGGATTTATCCATGAGCTCCTTCACTGGCATGGCGACATCCGGTTCGCTTTTTTGCTTGAAAACCATCCTGAAGGAAAACAGCCAGATACTCAAAATGAAAAGCATACAGATGCCGACCGCGACCCATACATACCTTTCCCGGATATGCTCCGGCTTATTCCTGATATCTTCAATTTTCCTTCCAATATTCATATTTTTATGCCTCCGGATTCATCAACACAACTTCGAGATTCTTCCCCTCCAGGTCCTTTTTCTTAAGCGTCAACTTGGAGACTTTTTCCTTGGGACATGTTCCCATGGAATCACAGAAATTCTTCTCATCGCTGATGTTGATCGTCGAGCCCGCAACCTTATAGTGCATCGGGATGACCATGGCCGGCTCTATCTTCCTGGCAATTTCCGCCGCTTTCTTCCCATCTATAGTATAAGTTCCTCCTACCGGAATAAAAAGAATATCCACGCCGTCTATCTCCTCCAATTGCTTTGGCGTAAGATCGGTACCAAGATCACTCAAGTGGCAAATCTTAAAACCTTCGGTCTCCAAAATAAAAAGATTTACTTTGCCTCTTTCCTGTCCTTCCTTTTCATCATGATATGCCTCGATCCCTACTATATTCACGCCTTTGACGGAATATTCCCCAGCGGTATCAAGGACCACAGGCTCTCCCTTAAGAGCTGCAACGTTGTTATGGTCATGATGGTCATGGGAAACCAGCACTAAACTGGCTTGTCCTTGCGGTGGCCGCAGCCCTGTCTCCTTATCGAACGGATCAAAAAAGATCGTGATGTCGTCAGTCGCTCTTCCGGCGGGTTTCGTAGTGATTTTAAAGCAAGAGTGTCCGTAATATTGTATGTTCATGGTATATTTTTCACAAAATACTGATCCATGCGGTCACATGGATTCGTAATTTGCCGTGTCATATTTCTGATTATGTACAGAATAAGTTTATCACACCAAAACGGCCCTGTCGAGAAGCCATACCGGCGAGAAAGCCCTAGCCCTTGCCAAAAAAACGATTCCGGTATATACTCTTATAGCAATTAATTATTATCAAACGAAGCGAGCGAAATGGAATATTTTCCATTTCCGAGCGAGTGCTGATAATATATTATAGCGAATGCAGATAATTATTAGGAAAACTCAATAGCGGAATGCTTTAATTTCGCATTTTTCTTAATAATTTCCAATCATATGGAAATTTTTTGCATATATTGCCGCCAATAATAATTAATTTCGCAAGCAGGCGGTCTTGCAACAAGCAATAAATCAAAATGGCTACTAAAAAGAAAGATATTTTGGACAAACTTGCAGAAGAAGTTGACAAAATAAAAGAGGAGGAGACGACACCGGTTATTAAGAAGGCTAAAAAGGCGGCTGCCAAGGAAGTTGTCGAAGAATCGGCTATGGAAAGCCTTCTCGAAAGCAACCCGGTTGAAATTCCAGAGGTCGGAGACGTCCTGGAGGGAACAGTCGTACATATCAGCTCTAACTCCATCCTGATCGACCTCGGTCCATTGGGAACAGGAATCGTGATGGGCAAGGAGATCAAAGGAGGTCTCGAGACCGAAAAGATAAAAATCGGGGACAAAGTAGGAGCAACCCTCACCGACCTTGAGAACGAAGACGGCCTTATCGAACTTTCCATCAGGGAAGCTTCCTATGAAAGGGCTTGGGATGATTTGGAAATGAAAGTCAGCGCCGGAGACATTATCTCAACCAAGGTTTTG
>LCKI01000010.1 GCA_001001345.1 Parcubacteria group bacterium GW2011_GWC1_45_14
GCTTTAAAAGCTTAAGATCGGCTTTTTAAAGACAAAAACGGCGTGCGAAGCACCCGTTTCTTATCTTCATATATCCATTATACACCCAAAAAAGGAAAAAGTCAAGTTTTACATCCGATCTTTTATATAGGAACTAAAAAATCTCTTTCTGAGTGCACTTCTTAAATTCTCCTTGTCGGGGCGCAGGGATTCCCCCTTCGGTGCCTGGGCGCTGAAAAAGCGAAGTCGTTCACTTTTTTGTCTTACTGGGCAGAGCTGAATGCTCCTGTGGTCGCATTCATCTACGCTCGATTATTCTCCGCCAGCTGGCGGATCACATCTCGCTTCTGCCCGCCATTTTACCTGAAGGCAAAATGGCCACTTCGAATCCCTTTTGCATCTCAAGCAATAAACAATAAAAACCTCCTTTTCAGGAGGTTTTTATTGTTTATTGTCGGGGCGCAGGGATTCGAACCCTGTCTAAATGATCCCAAATCACTCGTGCTAGCCGTTGACACCACGCCCCGCCTTCTACTCAAACTACCAGTCAATATTACACCCGCAAAAACATTTAGTCAATCCACCCAAAACAAAATCCCGCTCCATGCGGGATTTTGTTCCTATCTCCTGAAATCCGATATTTGAATGTTTCCAATTTCCAGATAGGTAATCCGAACTATTTCACAGCTTCTTTCAAAGCTTTTCCAGCGGTGAATTTTGGAACTCTCATCGCAGGGATTTGAATTTTCTCCTTGGTCTGAGGGTTGATTCCTTCGCGAGCTGCGCGATCGGAAACACGGAAGGTTCCGAATCCAGTCAAGGTCACTTTGTTTCCCTGCCTGATTTCTTCGGTAACTTTCTCTTCGAAAGCTTCGATAACAGCTTCGATGTCTTTCTTGGAAAGATCGGTCTTGGCTGCGATTCCGTCAACTAACGCGTCTTTGTTTACATTTGCCATATGACACCTCCGATCTAGTTTTAAATTTGAATTATTATTCCGTTTCCTGTATTTTACTTTTTCCCGTCAAATAAAGCAAATCTCTTATCCACACGTTGCGACTTACCTTGCGAACTCCACGGATCTCGTCTCCCTTAATACATTTACCTTTATCTCACCAGGATATTTCAATTCGCTCTCGATTTTATCAGCTATTTCACGGGCCAGTTTCATAGCTCCCAGGTCGTCGATCTCTTCCGGCTTGACGAAGACGCGGATCTCGCGTCCGGCTTGGATAGCATAGGTCTTCTCAACTCCAGGAAAGGACGTAGCGACACTTTCAAGTTCTTCCAAGCGCTTCAAATAGCTCTCCAGTGAGTCTTTCCTGGCTCCCGGCCTTGAGGCTGAGATCGCGTCAGCTGCGGCCACTATGAGGGATTCCTGAGTCTCGAACGGATAATCCTCATGGTGCGATTTCACCGCGTCGATGACCTCTTTCGGCATGTTGAATTTATTGAGAATCTTGAGCCCTATTTCCACATGGGTTCCTTGGATGTCATGATCGACGGCTTTGCCGATGTCATGATAAAGTCCGGCCTTTTTAGCTACGGCCACATCGGCTCCGAGTTCAGCCGCCAAGGCTCCTGAAAGATGAGCGACTTCCAATGAGTGGAGCAGGGCGTTTTGCCCGAAACTTGTCCTATAGCGAAG
Organism: Parcubacteria group bacterium GW2011_GWC1_45_14; assembly: GCA_001001345.1. Lineage (GTDB taxonomy): Bacteria > Patescibacteriota > Minisyncoccia > Moranbacterales > GWC2-37-73 > UBA12053. The sequence continues at coordinate 1,628 of LCKI01000010.1, forward strand.
TCGTCCAAGGACATGGATAAGCTTCGGATCAACTCCGGCAACACCGACATCATATGAAGCGGCTTCACCGGCCTCCTTGATTTTATTGTTGATTTCTTTTTTGGCAAATTCGACAGCCTCTTCGATTTTCGTCGGATGGATCCTTCCGTCGCCCAAAAGTTTCTCCAGAGCGATCCTAGCAACCTCCCTTCTGACAGGATCGAAGCCGGAAATGACAACAGCTTCCGGGGTATCGTCTACTATGATTTCCACTCCTGTCATTTTTTCCAAGGCCTTGATATTCCTTCCTTCTCGTCCAATGATCCTTCCCTTGACCTCATCGGAAGGGATGGCAACCGTGGTCGTCACGACTTCGCTAGCATGGGAGCCGGCGTATTTTTGGATGACACTGGTCATGATATTCTTAGCTTTCTTTTCCAGGTCCTGCATACCTTCTTTTTCCAATTTGGCCATCTTGCCGGCGATAGAATCCCGACTCTCCTCCTCTGTCAATTGCAAAAGAATAGTCTTAGCCTGTTCCTTGGAAAGCCCGGCGATTTTTTCCAGTCTCTCCAATTCCCTTTTGCGAACCTCCTCTGTCTCCTGCTTTATCTTCCTAACCTCCTCGGCGCGCTGCTCAAGGATTTTCTTTCCCCTCTCCAATTCGTCCAATTTCTTATCCACCAATTCCTCTCTCTTTTCCAGGCGCTGTTCGAGCCTGAGAATCTGATCTTCTCTAGTCTTCTCCTTCCTCTTGGCTTCTTCCAAGATTTCCACGGCTTTGTTCTTAGCATCAAGAATCGCTTCCTGGGCCTTTTTCTCAGCCTCAGCTACGACTTTTTCCGCTTTCCCCTCTGCCGTATCCAACTGCTTTTTGGCGATTGACTGCCTGACAAAATACCCAGAAAAAGCCCCTGCGGCCAACACCACAAGCGCTCCCAAGAGCATCGTTACACTTACTTCCATATTGTTTTAGCTTCCCGACCTGACAAGGGCCTATCGCGAACGCAAAGACAAGGCTTTTAAAGCCCTGATAAACGAAAATTTTTCCGAATAAAAAGTTTTTTTGTACATTTTATACATTTTTGTTGTTTTTGCGCCATTCAAAGCAAATTTGTTCCCTATCAGATTGAAAATTCATATATTACTTATACGAAGCCATGATACACCCCGGGGCTTCTTTTGTCAAAGCGGTAAAGATGCTACAATGACTCATGTAAACACCTAAATAAATTCACATTTCTATGTACAAGCCAATAGTACTTGCAGTTTTGGATGGTTGGGGCATCAGCACGAACCCTCGCGGGAATGTTCTTCGGGAAACTCCGTTGCCTACCATAGAAAAACTCAACAAATTCTATCCGATGACAACCCTCCAAGCCTCGGGAATTTCCGTGGGACTTTTTTGGGGGGAATCCGGCAACAGCGAAGTCGGCCATATGTCCCTGGGATCAGGAAGGATCATCTATCAGAGTCTTCCGAAAATAACCCTTTCCATCCAGGACGGCTCTTTTTTCTCCAACCAGGCCCTTTCGGAAGCGATGAACAACGCGAAAACCAATGACAGTTCCCTTCATCTGATGGGGCTTGTCGGCGAAGGCAGCGTCCACTCCTACATGGAGCATCTGCACGCCCTCTTGGAAATGGCCAAGAAAAACGGCTTGGAGAAAGTCTATATCCACGCTTTCACGGACGGACGGGATTCGCCTCCGACCTCCGGAACCCAATCTATCAGCAAACTCCAGGTCAAACTAAAATCCATGGGAGTGGGCAAGATTGCCACTCTTTGCGGAAGAAACTGGGCGATGGACCGCAACAATAATTGGGACCGCGTCGAGAAATCTTATCGCGCGATGACCGAAGCCAAGGGCGAGATGGCGGAAGATCCGATCAAGCATCTGCAAGCCTCCTATGAAAAGGGGGTTACTGACGAATATTTGGAACCCTGCATACTTACCGAAAACGGCGCCCCGATTACCACGATAAAAAACAAGGATTCTGTGATTTTCTTCAACTTCCGCGAAGACCGCGCCAGGGAAATGACTAAGGCGTTCATCCTTCCCGGTTTCGATAAATTCCAAAAAGAACAATTGGAAGTGGAATTCGTCACCATGACGGAATATGAGAAGGATCTTCCTGTGAAAATAGCTTTTCCTCCAGAGGCTCCGGTTGGAGGACTTGGGGAAATCCTGAGCAAGAACAAATTGAAACAGCTCCGAATCGCGGAAACTGAAAAATATGCCCACGTGACTTATTTTTTCAATGAAGGCAAAGAGGAGCCGTGGCCCGGAGAAGACCGCGTACTTGTTCCCTCTCCCGCCGTTTCCAAGTTCGACGAAAAACCTGAAATGAGCGCGGCCGAAGTCACGGAAAAACTCGTAGCCGCCATCGAGACCGGACAATATGATTTCATTTTAGTGAACTACGCCAACGCCGATATGGTCGGACACACCGGAAACACTAAAGCCGCGGCCGAAGCGGTCAAGGCAGTGGACCGCGCGATGTCCATCCTTATCCCGACGGTCCTCAAGGCCGGAGGATGCCTCCTGATCACGGCAGACCATGGTAACGTGGAGCAAACGACCAATTTTACGACCGGCCAAATAGACACCGAGCATTCCAGCAACCCCGTTCCCCTTTGGTATGTGACACCTGACAACCACAAGGATAAAACTGGGGATGAGATAGCTCGCGGGCAAAGCGAAGTCGGAGGACTGCTCAGTGACATAGCCCCGACCGTCCTGGCCATTCTTGGACTGGAAAAATCTCCAGAAATGAACGGAGAGAACCTTTTGCCGTTATTGAAATAGGAATCGGGCTTCAGCTTATTAGCTTGCAAATTTAAAAACAGCGGAGATAATCCGCTGTTTTTAAATTCTAATAAGCTAATTTCCTGACGCCTAAGTAGCTATTTAGAGATCACTCTGTCCACTATCCCATATTTCACTGCCTCCTCCGCGGACATGAAATAATCCCGATCGGTATCCTTTTCGATTTTGGCGATTTTTTGGCCAGTGTGTTTGGCTAGAATCAAGTTGAGTTTGTTCTTAAGCTTGAGAATATGGCGGGCATGGATGTCTATATCGCTTGCCTGTCCCTGGGTTCCTCCCAGAACTTGATGGATCATCACTTCCCCGTTGGGAAGTATCATCCTTTTGCCCTTTTTTCCAGCGGAAAGAAGCAGCGCCGCGCCAGAAGCTGCCAATCCCACGCAGATAGTCTGCACGTCGGGCTTCACATATTGGATGGTGTCATAGATAGCCAACGCGCTGGAAACCACGCCCCCGGGAGAATTTATGTATATCTTGATGTCCTCCTTGGAGTTTTGCTGTTCCAAAAAAAGCAACTGAGCAATGATGGCGTTGGCCACGCCGTCATCGATCGGGGTTCCCAAAAAGATTATTCTGTCTTTAAGGAGCCTTGAATATATGTCATAAGCCCTCTCGCCGTAATTCGTCTTCTCGATTACAGTGGGAATGAGATATTGGTTTGTAATTTCGTTTTTAATCATAATTTCGAATCATGAATTTTAAATGGATTGATGCATTGAAACATTAAGGTTCCATTCGGAATTCAAAATTTTATTGACCGGTTGGCAAGTTTCCTTGCCGCAGAAAAACATATTTCCTATTTCAAGCCCTCCAGAAAGTTGAACACTTCCTCATTCTGCAGGTTTCCTTTCACATAGTTGTACAATTTCGCCAGGTCGATATTTTTCTCCACATCCTTGACGCCCTTGTATTGCGCGATCGTCTTGTTGATTTCCGCCTCAATCTTTTCGGCGGGAACTTCTATTTCGGTTTCCTTGGCGACCTTCTCCAGGGCGAGCGCGGCCATGATCCTTTTTTCGGCCTGCGGCTTCCAATCCTTCTCGACGTCGTCTTGGGTTTTCTTTATTTGCTCTAGATATTTCTCAAAAGTGATTCCCATTCCGGAAAGCTGCATTTCGAATTCGCCGATCATCCTGTGAAGCTCTTCGTGCACCAAAACCTCGGGAAGTTCCGCCTTGGTTGATTCTACCAGTTTTTCGATATATTCAGCCCTTCTTTTTTCTTTAAACTGCTCTTCCTTTTCTTTGAGTAATCCCTCCTTCATGTTTTTCTTGAGCTCCTCCAATGTCTCGAATTTTCCAAGAGATTTAGCAAAAGAGTCACTTATTTCAGGAGTCTTTCTTTCCTGCACAGCATTGAGCTTCACTGAAAATGTCGCAGGATTTCCCGCCAGACTTTTCTCATGATATTCCTCCGGAAATTTGAGCTCAAACTCCTTTTCCTCGCCGGCCTTCATCCCTATAACGTTTTCCTCGAATCCTGGAATGAAAACTCCCTTTCCCAAAACCAAGGGATGGTTCTTGCTGGACCCACCTTCGATCGGAACTCCTTGCTTTTTGACCTGGAAATCTATCATGACACTGTCTCCGTCCTTGGCCTCCCTCTCAACGTCAACCAACTGGACCCTGCTCTGCGCAAGTTGGGAAAGCTCCTTCTCCAAATCCTCCTCGCTCACCTCGGCTTTCTTGTTCTCGTATTCCTTGTTGACTTTCTTGATTTTGTCTTTCCAATCCTTAATTTGAGCTTCTGGCACGACGGCGGTCACGACTTTGTATTCGAACTCGTTCCCTTCGGCAATTTTCAAAATCTCAGCTTTCGGCTGACCGATGGCTTCTATTTTTTCCTTATCCAAAACCTGAGGATAAGTTCCCTGGATAGCTTTTTGGGCGGCTTCCTCCAAAATCATATTCGATCCGACTTTCTTTTCCACGACGTCGCGCGGAGCCTTACCTGCGCGGAAGCCGGCGACCTTGATCTCTTTGGAAATATCAGCCACTGCCTGGTCTATATATTTCTTCCAATCGTTCCATTCGACGCTTACCTTTATTTCTACTTCGGATTTAGGAAGTTTTTTGATTTCAGAATTCGCCATTTTTTTCTGCGAGGCACGAGCAGCTGCAAAAATGAGCGTCCCGTACCGATTCAAATGTTAATCTTTTAAATTTTCACCGACTGAGCCGCCAGGCGATTCCGTGGAATAATCCGGCTCCTAAAAGCCTGTTTATTCGGAATCGGGACTGGGAAACCCCTCGTTTTTTCCTTTTATTATCCAACTCTTATTATTTATTACCGAACTTCTGACTATAGAGCTTGAGTCCTTTTTTGACTGCAGCGGCAGCTTTTTCCTTGTTTTGGAAGCCCTTAATTTCCACAACCTTCCCCTCGATAGTTTTATACGTTTCAAAGAAATGCTTGATTTCCTTCAGGGTGTAAGGATTGATGTCCTTGAGGTCCTGGACATTCTCCCATCTCGGATCTGAAGCGGGAACAGCGATGAGCTTGTCATCTCCCTCTCCTCCGTCAATCATCTTCATAAGTCCGACCGGTCTGGCTTCGACCAAGATTCCAGGGAACAAAGGATATGTTGAAAGCACGACGACATCCAAGGCATCGTTATCATCCCAATATGTCTGCGGAACGAAACCGTAGTCGAATGGGTAGTCCTGCGAAGTCCTCATCGCGCGGTCCAGCTTGATCAGGCCGGTCTCCTTGTCGATCTCATATTTGTTTTTCGATCCCTTTGGAATCTCAATGATGACGTTTACCAATTCAGGGATGTTTTCTCCTGCTGAAATTTCATGCCACAAATTCATATTAATGCAGCCATCAGCCAACAGTCGCCAGCCATTTTAAATGGCCGATTACCAATAACAGATGACAAGAAAAAAATTATTAAGATCTCCTTATTCGACTGATTCCTCCTCCGAGGCTTCGCCTTCCTCTTCTTTCCTAACCGCTTCCTTCGCCTCTCCGATCACGTCTATCCTCCAGCCGGTGAGCTTAGCAGCAAGCCTGACGTTCTGTCCCTGCTTTCCGATTGCCAATGAAAGCTGATCTTCAGGAACCTTGACCTTGGCCTGCTTGTCGGCCTCGTCGATGTCTACTCCCAAAACTTTGGCAGGACTGATGGCCGCGGCGATGAATTTTTCCGACTTCTCGTTCCACTCAATGATGTCGATTTTTTCTCCTCCAAGTTCGTCGATAACCGCCTGGACCCTTGTTCCTTTTTGTCCCACGCAGGAACCGATAGGATCGATCCCTTCCTCATTGGAAGAAACGGCGATCTTCGTCCTTGAACCTGCTTCGCGGGCGATGGCTTTGATTTCGACGGTACCGGCGAAAATCTCAGGAACTTCCAGTTCGAAAAGTTTCCTGACCATTTCACCGCTCGTCCTGCTGAGCGTCATTCCTGGTCCTTTCGGATCAGATTCCACCTTCGAAAGATACACTTTGATCCTCTGGCCGATTCGATATGATTCTCCCTTGACCTGCTCGGAAGGAAAAAGAACACCAACCGCCTTTCCAAGGTCGACATACACGTTGCGTCCTTCGATCCTTTGGACTGTTCCACTCACGACCTCGCCTTCCTTTTCCTTATATTCGGAGAACATGGATTCCCTTTCGGCCTCCCTGATTCTCTGGATGATAACCTGCTTGGCTGTCTGCGCTGCTACTCGGCCATAATCATCCTTGGATTCAAGTTCGAGTTCAATCACATCACCGACTTTGGAGCCTTTCTTGATTTTCTTGGCATCTTCAAGGGTAATGTCCCTCTCGGGATTGTAGCGAGGAAGCTTCTCTTCTCCTTCTTCATATTCCTCCTCTTTTTCTTCCCTCGTCTCGCCCTGGGCGGATCCAGCCTCGGCTTCGGCTGCCAATTCCTCCTCGCTGACGAATTCCCTCATCGTTTCATCGACAACGTCCTTCACCAAGAAAAATCTGTTCGCTCCGGTGACAGCATCGAACTCGGCCCTGATCTTCTGGCCTCTCTTGCCATAATCTTTCTTATAGGCTGCGGACAAAGCGGCTTCGATGATCTCGATAACCTTGTCCTTCGGTATGCCTTTTTCATCTGCGATCTGCATGATCGCGCTTCCGAACTCACCGAGCCTTCCGCTCAGCGATTCGCTTTCTTCCTGTTGCGCTTTTTTCCTTGCCATATGATTTATTTTACTAATGGTTAAATGCATCTTTCAAACGAATTACGAATTTATTACAAATTTACTTATATACAAATATCATTTTCGTACATTTGTAAATTTGTATTTGATTTGTATTTTCGTAGATTTTTAAAGAAAAAAGTCCGCCTTCCAGCGAACCATTCCTAAAGCTATCCTATATTCGTATTATATACCCTAAAAACCCTCTTGTCAATCAGTTATCCCCTGGACCCTTTAGAAGATAGGGCTTCCGGAGAGCGCGGCGGAAACCGCCTTGAGTATCAAAAACCCTGAAAGTCCGACGATGATCCCAACCACCGACCAATTCATATTCCTCTTGGCTACCTCGATCATTCCCGTGTCTCCGGCGGAAACCAAATATTGCATGCCGGATATCACAAAAGCCATAATGGCCAGAATTGAGAACAAGGCGAAAAGCCACGAAAGCAAGCCGGCTAAAATATCCAGAACTCCCACTTCAGAAAGACCGGTCAATTCGCTTCCCGGCATGCATACTCCGGCAACCTCATGGAACGGCGGCACGCATTTAGGTCCTGGTACATATGCTGGTCTTGGGTTTACGGATCCGCCAGCGCCTGTCCCGCCCGTCGAAGAGTCGCTTCCTCCGAAGAGAAAGTCCCAGGCTCCCGTTCCGGCGTCCGTCGTGCCTTCCCAGAGCCGACCATACCAAGAGGTATTGTCCCCGTAAGTAGAATTATCGACGCACTGACCGCTATAACATTCGAAACCGCTACCGCACTCGGAATCCCTTTTGCAAGATCCCTCCGCCATATAATTGTAATTATCTATACACTGGCCGCTGCTGCACGTAAAACCTGTTCCACAGTCGGCATTGCTACTGCAAGATCCGGAGCTCCAATAAGTGTCGTTTTTGGGGAATTGGGAACAATAGGTTTTATCTCCTCCGTCGGCCAAGCATTCATCATAACTATAGCCTGCAGCCCCAGCCCCTCCGACGAAAAAGGAAAATGCCAGTAAAACGAAGCTGAAAAGTAATGTATATTTGTTTTTCATAGTGTTCATGAAGAAAAATTCCAAGAAGCGGAATTAAAATGTCTTTGATCCGGCCAGCCAAGCATTGATAGCCTGAAGCACGATGAATCCGGAGAGCCCGACGATGATTCCGATAATGGAATATTTCATCCCTTCCTTGGCCCTGTCGATAAGCCCGCTGTCCCCGGCCGCGACAAGATACATGATTCCGGAAATGACGAAACCGATGATGCCGGCCAGTCCGAAGATCGTCAAAAGCCAGAAAAGCAGATTTTGAATTATTCCCAAAATGCTACCGCTTGGAAGCCCGAAACTTCCGGGAAGAGCGAATCCTCCATTTGATCCGAAGCTTCCGGCACCCGATCCTTCGCTTCCTACTCCGGCCGTCCAGTTACCGCTTGAATCAAGACCGATCCCCCAATCCAAAGCGCCGAAAGCCACCACTGGAGAAACCATTGCCAATATGGATGCGACCCAGAAAAAATTCTTTGTTTTGTTTTTCATTTTTATTGATTGTCATCCTGAACTTGATTCAGGATCTGGATTCCGGGTCAAGCCCGGAATGACAAAGGATGAAGAATTTATTTTTTATTAATTTGATTATAGCACATTTCCCCAAGTCAAACAATTGACACGAAGTGTCATCCCGGGCCTGACCCGGGATCCAGGCTCTAGATTCCGGGTCAAGCCCGGAATGACAAACGCATAAATCCTACAATCCCGGACAACTAAAAAGCGTGGCATCAAAACCACGCTTTTTAATATAGCTATGTTCGAAAAACTAGAACGTTCTGCTTGCTCCCAAAAGTCCCTGCACGGCCCTGATAACTACGAGACCGATCAAGGCAACGAGCACTCCGACGATGGAATACACCATGGCTTTCTTGGCCCTGTCTATCATATCACCGTCTCCGGCCGCCGTCAGATACAAAATACCGGCGATTACGAATCCGATAACTCCCAGAATACCGACGATCATCAAGAGCCAATTCATTATATTAGTGATGATGTTCGTCAAGCTTGCTGAAGGAAGGTTGGTTCCTGATGGCGCCTGAAACTGGGCGAATGCCAACGAGGGAACCGCGACCAAAGCCGCAACGAGTCCATAAACTGATTTTTTCATTTTACGCATAATACACCTCCTTCTTTATTTTAATTTTTATTTTTACCAGCGCCTGATGGCGCTTATCCTAAACCTTTCCAATTTCGTTTTCAAAAGAAACTAGTTATGAGTCTCGTTATGACCATAGCGGAAAGCGACACGATGATTCCGACAATCGCATATGTCGTCGATTTTTTAGCAAGATTCATCGCTCTTCTGTCACCTGCGGCGAAAAAATAAATCGCTCCGCTAACAACCAACATCATTATAGCAAGAATGCTCACGGCCGACAATAAAAATTGCAGAACCTTCACTAAAACATCCGTGAAACGCGGAGCATCGGAAATAACGCCGGCCTCCGCAATGCGGAAAATTGAAAATGCAAATATCAAAAATAAAAATGACAATTTAAAATTGAAAATTTTTCTTAACTGAATTTTTTTGTTCTGGTGTTTTATTTTTAAATTTATATTTGTCATTTTACACCTTGATTTTTTAATTTTGAATCACCTAAGATCCACCACGTTCCCGTTTACTTTCGGGCCCTTCCCATCCTTTTCAGCAAGCAGCTCCTCATCGGTTTTTTTCACGAATCCCATCGGCGTTATCTTATACACCGCTCTCGGATTCGCTTTTTGTCCCTGCTGATTTTTCAATGCCCGCATTTTAGCCATCAGATCTTCCTCTACCGGAGCTTGTTCAGAAAAAGACGGTTTCGAAAAAGTCGGCTGAACGGAAGGATTGGGCTTGGCGACAGCCGGGGCTGGCTTAGGGGGCAAAGCGTATGTATTCGGCGAAACGGTTTTCAACGCCTCTTGTTTTTTCTCAACCGGCAAGGTCTGCGGGGAAGAGAACCTGAGATTTCCCTGCGGCTTCTCGATGGTTTCCCTTTTTTGCTGGGCAATCTGAGAGGGTCCGAAGGATGCGCTCTCCTCAGCCATCCTTTTCCTCACGCTTTCCGCAGGATTCCAGGTTTTAGGTTCTAGGTTTTGGGATACAGACTTTAGGTTATAAATTTCAGGCTCCCGGTTGCGGATTGCAGGCTTGGGGGATTGGGCTGTCGGAATCTCATAATGTTCCTGCACATTCCCAGCAACAATATTTTTTTCAGCTGGCCTTTCCACATTCACCGGCTTTGGGAAACTTGGAGAGGCCGGCCTAGCAGAAACGCTTCCGGACTTGGCCGGGACCTTGAAATCATAAGCGCTTTTGCCGGCAGCGGCTGCGCCGAAATAATTTTCGACTTTCCTATCTCCTTCCGACGAGGACTTTGCGGGAATTTCCGATCTGGCAGGTTCCCTCTTTAATGCGGAGGGTTTCGGAGTCGTATATCCTTTTTGCGGCTGCAGGGAAGGAGTCGGCACTTGTCGTTGGACAGGAGCTGTGTCGTATTCTTGAGCCTTGCTTTCGAAAACTATTTTTTGGCTTTGCGAATCTATCGGAATTTCGCTTCCGTCGTCCAAGGATTTCAAGACCTCGGCCAGCCTTCTTCTTTCCAATGAAGTCAGGCGCTTGGTGTTCTCACCGTGGAAAAGATAATTCCCTCTTTCTATCGTCCCGTGCTTTTCCCTGCCCAAAGCGTCGTGGTAATCCGCGATCCAATTTTTCACCGAGGGCTTCACCATCTCCGGGAATACCCTCAATTTCAGCGGAGCGGAAGTGATGAGTTGTTCACCTAATTTTGGAAATTTCTTAAGCGCTAAATCCAAAGGTAGATTAATTTTTTCCTCTTTTTTCTTCTTTACTATTTCCGAGCGGGAATAGATTATATTTTCTATGATACTTTTGATTGCAATTGACTCTATCTCATCTACAAAGGTTCTTCTTTTAATTTCCTGCGGAAGATTTTCAATATTCACTTCTCCAAAGAAAATCCCTCTCACTATTCCAGATATTTCCGCGGATACTTTCTTTGAAAATGAAAACTTTATATTTAAGGCCTGCAGTTTTATAGCAGTCTGATCAGAAATTAAAACGGCCTTATTATCTTCTGATAATAAATCGTATTTATCCCATCTTTCCAATATTGCTTCATCAGTATCTATTTTCCCGTCAACTTCCGGGGCAAGCATTGGATAAAAATAATCATCGATTATTTCACTCATTTTTATTTTGAAATTTTACTTTTACTTTATATCAAATGCCATCTCCTCCGGTAAATGTTTGCCTGGACTGACCGGAATTGTTTTTCCCTTTTACCCAATTAAGCTTGTCTTTTTTGGACAATTTAGAAAGCGCCTCCTGGTAATATTCTTTATTCTGTTTCGCTGTTTTATCCACATATGCTTTCATGTTTTTGTTTTCCTCCCCAGTTATCTGCAAGCCCTTCTGTTTGGCGAAGTTTTCGGCGCTCATACCCCCGAAATGTTTTTCATACGCCTCGGCTGGATTGCCTTTTAATCCTGTCTTATCATCATATTTAATATCGTACTCCGCCAGGAGTTTGACGTTATTATCCTTCTTTATGTCAGATTTTACTTTTTTCTGAAGATCTTCGTGATTCTTTAATGCCTCCAATGCCGACCTTAATTGATCGGTGTTTTCTATTATATTCCTATTGGAAGCGGTCAGTGCCGCTGCTGCTCGTGTCGCAGGATCGGATGATTTCAAATCATCAAGCACATCCTTATCGCTCTTGTTTTCCTTTTTGTATTTCTCTTGCTCTTCCGAAATTTTCTTCCTTAATATAGCTATCCTTGCAGAATCTCTTCCGCCTTTGCCATCCGTAAATCCTCCCGCCATAATCGCCTCTCTATCCTTCAAGGCATCACTGCCAAATCCTTTTCCCAAAGGATGTTTCCCGAACAGCTTGCCGCTTTTCTTGAATTCATCTTTAGCCTGCTTTACACTTCCCGGTATACCTGTCGCTCTCCAACCAGTCTTACTCCCCCTAAGCGGAAGATTTCCTGCCCATTTCGAAAACTTCTGACCCTGTCCCACGACGGCTCCTGCGCCGACTATGCTCATGCCCCTGGCGATTCCCATCCCCATCCAAAGTATGATTACGGGAAGCATATAGAAGGCGGCGTGGGCCAACCAGGTCGTGAAATCCTCACCCATACCGTTCGTGCCATTTCCTGCCGGCCCATTCGGCCTGGACGCACGGAGTAAATCTTGTCTTGCATCTTCGCCCACGCCAGCCATGATGGAGTTGGCCAGCATTATCACGAAAACCATAATGGGACCGAAAAAAGAATATTTAAAAAGGGCGTCCCACCACCTGCTGGAGTAACCTCCGAGTCCCGGAAAAGCCGAGCCGGCAAATCCCACCGGGGAAACGATGATGATGACCATCAAGGCCAGGAGTCTAATCATCATCATCACACCTAAAACCATCAGCGTGACGCCCAGGACGAAAACGAAAATGATGGCCGCTATGATGTATTCCACAGGATAGGCCGCATAGCCATCGGGCATCAAAATCCCCTCGATCTTGGACTGGCTCATGAAATCGGCCGCCAGCTGGAGGCCACTCGAACCGTTCAAAAAAGAGAACATCATGACATTGGATATGTCGATGATGACCCTGGCGATCGGATAACTGAAATTTATTAACAAGGCGGCCAGCAAAATCGAGAGCCAGATTTTTCTGATGTTGTATTTATCCACCTGGAAGATCGTGGCGAAGGCGGAAAAAAGAAGCATCAGAATAAAGAGCATATTAAAAAGATCGCGGAATATTCCCCAAGTCTTGTACACGATTTCCTTTTCCAAAAACCCATCTTGGCCCCAGAGCTTGGGAGTCAGTGTCCATTCCAAAATAGTCGCCCCGATGCTAACGGTCCAACCGACAAGAACAAAGATGGCATAGAGAATCCCCTGGACAAGTAGGTATCCCTTGTCTTTCATTAAATCAATCAAGCCTGTGCCCGAGGCGTTATTTGGGTTTGCTTGAGTAGAACCCGTCGTTCCTGGATTATTTTCTCTTGCATCACCAGCTTGAACGCCTTTATAGTGACACTGTACGAATTCCGGATTATTAACAGTTCCCGTTGTGGCCTTATTAGTACATTCTCCCTGCGAGCTTACTAAGAACACAGCGCAACCGCTCCCTGCGCTGGCAGGCTTATAGCAGGTACATAAATCTCCAGCAGAAGATGTTCCTCCTATCATAACCTCCCCGGCCCTTGAAGCGAGGTCGCTATATCCATCGCATCTACTAAGAGTGCTTGTTTGTATATCCGCAGCCCTGGCTCTTTTCATATCCACAGAAAAAAGAGCGCTCGCAAAAACAAAGCAGAGGGAAAAAAGCAAGATGTATTTTTTTGTATTTTTTTTTATCATTAAAAGCATCCGCTATATGTAAGAGAATTATACCATAAATTTATCCTAAAATAAAAAGCAGGGAGATAATCTCTCCCTGCTTAATTTTTTACTTTGCCTCAATTCCCTTCGGCCAGCCAATGACCATGCGGAGTAGCATAAAAATTCTCCAGATCCCATTTGGCTTCTTCGCCCCAATCCGCAAAATCCATACGACCCTTCCAATAAGACTTGCCATATTCCGGAAGCTCCTTTTGGAAGTGCCATTCCTGCCAAAGAATTATTCTTCCGTGATTACTCTCGGCCAAGGCCAAAGTGGTCACGGGATAATTCCCTTCTGCGTCAAGGTTGCCGTATCTGGCATTCATGATCTTGACGACCGAAGTTATCTTCAGCTTGTTATGCTTCATGTTCGGCGTTCCCTGCGAATTGATTATTATAGCCTTTGAAATATCTTCCTCGCTCGGCTTGTCTTCCGCCGAAAAATTGGAGCAACCGACGAACAAAAATGCGCAAAATACCAAAATCCCGACGATTTTCCAGCTTTTCATGACTTACCTCCTTGGCTCAACAGAGCCATTTTTAGGGTTTTTGGAAAAAATCTCGATATATAAGCCTTTTTAAGGTTATTCAATTTTGAACTAACCATCCTAACAATCCATTATATATCAAAACTACATTTTTGTCAAGGGGTCAAAAATCATTAAAGCGACCTGGCATGAAAACATTAAAACAAAAAACCCTCGAAACAAACCGATTCTATTTGGTGTCATTCTGAGCGGAGCGTAGTACCCGCTTCACGAGTGTAAACTCCGTCGAAGAATCTGCGCTATAGCACTACTGGTCGTATTATTCGGTAGATCCTTCGACTGCGTTCCATCGCTATCGCGTTGTCACTCCGCTCAGGATGACAAACTGAATTTTCGCTATTCCGAGTTGCTTTAATGTTCTTTTGTTTTAATGCTTTGATGAACAAAAAGAGCGCACGAGCGCTCTTTTTGTTAATATATGAATCCTTTGATGACCCTGCTGTTGGCAGGAAGGGATCTTCGGCTGGTTTTAGCCCAACCGGTATAGTTCATTTCCGTAACCGTAATCGTGTTGCCACTGACCTTCTCCACGAAAGCCACATGGCCGTAATATCTGTCTTCAGTCGTCACGACGATCGAACCGACTTTAGGAGTCTTTCCGGTCTTATATCCCATAGATTTGGCCTTATACAACCAGGTACCTGCGTTTCCGCTCCATGGTACATAGCGCTTCTGAGCGACATACCAAGTACAATAACCATATGGAAACCTGTGACCGGTGCCGGGTTTGCCGGTAAGATCTTTCCATCCAGAAACTTCAGGTGTCCCTCCCGCGGAGTTGGCATACTGCCTCTTTTCAATGGCGCTGTTGGAGGATGCGCTGCCTTGATCCCAATATGACGATTCCCCTTGACCCCCGGGAATCACGATCTCCTTTCCCGTCTCAACCGCTCCGTTGGCCGGAAGATCATTGAAGGCGATAATTTTGTCTTTGTCGGCTTTATATTTGGAAGCGATCGAATCTATGGTGTCCCCCTGCTTCACCACGTGATTGAGACCCGCGACCGGCAAAATGAAGATTACATCGCCAGGCATGATCGAATCCACGTTATCGATATCATTAGCCCAAAGGATGGTATTTATGGTTATCCCGTGTCTTGTCGCGATAGTGCTGACCGTATCGCCGGATTGGACGGTGTACATCTTGACCCCGCCATCCTCTTCAGGTTCGCGAAGCACATTGCTTCCTCCCACGGAAGCCAGGATGGATTGGCTCTGGACGATCGGCTCGTTTTCCTCTTCAGCTTTCAGGGCTGGATCCACAGCCGTATTAGCCTTGGCCAAAGGAACGAGGGCAAGATTATCTCCCCTGCTGTCCTGGGCGCTTATCCTGTTGGACTGGGCGCTGACATCCCCGCTTCCATCATCCCAATATCCGAAAAGAAACTCGCTGGAACCGTTGCCAGCTGTGACATTGGTAGCAGCGACCAAAAGAGCGCTGGAGACTACCACTGCATGGGAAGAGTAGTGCCTGAACAAATGAAGCAGTTTTACGGTCCTGTGCCTTTTCACGAAACTTGCCAACGATCGTTGGTACTGATGGAGCTTCGTATTCAATTTTTTGAAGTTTTCCTTTTTCTCCGCAACAATTTCCTGATTGAAAAGTTTTTGCTTACTAATAGGAATGTTCCTTTCTGGTTGACTTTTGGATTTAGAGCACGTATTTAATCTGCCGAAATCTATCCGACCCATTACCCAAAGTCCTAATTTTTAACTAGATACTATTATATTATCAGGGGCCTTTATGTCAATCAATCAAAACCCGTCTTTGTCCTTATTTGGCTTCCCAAAGCCCCGTGAAGCTGTGGATAACTTTAAAAACGTAGAACTTGAAGCATAGGACGTGGAACGTAAATTTCCGAATTCCGTTGCGCGCTTCGCGGTACGCGTTTTACTCCCCACCATGTGCTATAATACGGTTGTGCGACGCTTCCGCACAGAAATAGGTTAATTGGAAAACAGAAAATGGCTTAAGAAACAAGAAATTAGAAAAAAGTGGAACCCTGATTTCATATTTCCATATTCCTGAACCATTTTCTTTTTTCCATTCAACTAATTTCGATTTATTCACACTTATTACATATGACGACAAATCTACATGGTCTTCTGACCGATTTCCTCGAACATCTGGAAATCGAACAGAATCGCTCCCGGAAAACCATAGAGAATTACCTACACTATATAACGCGCTTTCTGGACTGGACCGGAGCCAAGAAACCTTCCGACATCACCCTAGACACGGTGCGGAAATACCGCATCCAACTCAACAGATTTACAGATGAAAAAGGAAACCCGCTCAAAAAGATCACCCAGAATTACCATGTTATCGCGCTCCGTAACTTCCTGAAATACCTGGCTAAACGCGATATCACCGCCCTTTCGGCTGAAAAGATCGAGGTCGGCAGAAACCCTTCGCAAGAAATAGAGTTTCTGGATCCGGAGGAATTGGAAAGGCTTTTGGAAAGCGCGGGCGGAGCGGACCTCAAGAGTCTTCGCGACCGGGCGATTTTGGAACTGCTCTTTTCCACGGGTCTGCGCGTTTCGGAACTGACCGGCACGACGCGCGAACAGGTCAATCTTTCCCGAGGGGAATTCTCCGTCCGGGGGAAAGGTGACAAGCTCCGCATAGTCTTCATCTCTGATTCGGCCAAAGAATACCTTGGGAAGTATCTGGAAAAAAGAACCGATATCGATCCCGCCCTTTTCATCAGGCTTTCCAAAAACGGGACGCCGTCATTGGAAAAAGACAAACGCCTGACCCCCAGAAGCGTGCAAAGGATCGTGAAGTATTATGCTCTCAAAGCCGGCATCGTCAAAGACGTGCATCCGCACACCTTGCGCCACAGCTTCGCCACAGACCTTCTGTCCAACGGCGCGGACATCCGGAGCGTCCAGGCCATGCTCGGACACTCCTCCATCACCACAACCCAGATTTACACCCACATCACCAACCAGCAATTGAAGGACGTGCATAAGAAGTTCCATGGGAAGAAGAAATAAACAGTCATCTGTAATCAGTCATCTGTCATTAATAAAAAAGGAAAGCTGTTAGTAACTTTAGTCATTGGCAGCAAGATGTGTCCCAAGTCGTTGGACGTAGGGGTTAAAATTAGTTAAATAGAAAGAAGAAATCGGTTTAAGAAGATAGAAACTGGAAAGCAGAAACCCTTTTTCTATTTTCCTTTTTCTTGAACCACTTTCCTTTTTCCAATCAACCGTTTTCTAGCATTATAACCTATGACCAAAAACCGGACCTACAGCCAATGACCTATGTTACTAAAAAAATTTATCCATTAAACATACAAGAAATGTCCGAAATATTAAAAGGTTTGAATAAAGAACAAGCCCTCGCCGCTTCGACCGTAAACGGTCCGATGCTGATCATCGCCGGAGCGGGCTCGGGAAAGACCAAGACACTTACCCACCGCGTCGCCTACCTCATCAAGGAGGCTGGGATCCGCCCTAGTAACATTCTGACCGTGACCTTCACCAACAAAGCCGCCCAGGAGATGAAGGAAAGGATCACCGCCATCTTGGAAACTACGGATAGAGGTTCTCTTCCTATCATCGGAACCTTCCATTCCATCTGCGTGCGCATCCTTCGCGCCGAGATAGAAAGATTGGGATACAAAAGCGCTTTCCATATCGTAGACACCCAGGATCAACAGTCCATGGTCAAAAAGATCATGAAGGAGCTGGAGATAAACACCGACCAGTTCAACCCGAAAGCCTTCTTGGCGGCCATCAGCAGCACCAAAAACGACATGGTCGACGCTCAGCTTTTCGCCGAGCAAGCCAACGGGTATTACGAAGAAACGCTCTCCAGGGTCTTTTCCCAATACCAAAAACAACTCAAGGAAAACAACGCCCTGGATTTCGATGACATCATCAACTTCACCGTAAAAATCCTTTCCGACCATCCTGAGGTTTTGGAAAAATACCAGAATTGGTTCAGATATATCATGGTCGACGAGTACCAGGATACAAACAAGGCGCAATACCTGCTCATCAACATGCTGGCCAGGGGTCGTGGCAACCTTTGCGTTGTCGGAGATGACTGGCAGAGCATTTACCGCTTCCGCGGAGCCGACATCAAGAACATCCTGGACTTCGAAAAAGATTACCCAGAGGCCAAAGTGATCCATCTCGAACAGAACTACCGCTCGACGCAGATCATCCTAGACGCCGCTTACGGAGTGATCTCCAAAAACATCAACCGCAAGGACAAGAAACTCTGGACGGAGAAAAGCGAAGGGCACCTCATCACCTCCTATGAAGCCGACGATGAGCAGAACGAGGCTTCCTTCATCGCGAATGAAATTACAAACATCATCCGCAACGAAAATAATCCGGTTCCTAACACCCAGAACCTAGCCCCTATAACCTATAAAGACTTCGTCGTGCTTTACCGCACCAACGCGCAGTCCCGCATTTTGGAGGAAGTGTTCCTGCGAAGATCCCTTCCTTACCGTATCATCGGCGGACTCAAATTCTACCAAAGGAAGGAGATAAAAGACATCGTCGCCTACATCCGCCTCATCTATAACTTCTCCGATACGATCTCGTTGGAAAGGACGCTGAACGAACCCAAGCGGGGACTCGGAAGCGCGACGCTTTCCCGCTGGTTGGAATTTTCCAGAAGCGAAGGACTCGACCCGATAAGCGCCTCACTGAAAATGGAAACCGCCAATTCAGGACTTAATGCCGGCAAAATAGACGCCATCAGGAAGTTCTGCGAATTCATCGCGAGAATGAAAGAAGTTAGCGCCAGGATTTCCACCGCCGATTTCATCGAGAAGGTCTTTAAGGAAAGCGGATACGAGAAGATGCTCCTCGGCGAAGGGACGGAAGGCGAAACCAGATGGGAGAACGTCAAAGAGCTCATCTCCGTGGCCCAGAAATTCGACGGGAAAGATTATGACGAAGTCCAAGACAAAATCGGCACCTTTCTTGAGGAAGTCGCTTTGGCCTCGGACACCGATTCGATCGACCAGCAGAACGACTCCGTCCACATGATGACTCTTCACAGCGCCAAGGGATTGGAGTTCCCCTACGTCTTCATCGTCGGATTGGAAGAAGGGATCCTTCCCCACTCGCGAAGCCTGCTTTCCTATGAGGAAATGGAGGAGGAAAGAAGGTTGATGTACGTGGGACTTACCCGCGCCAAGGAAAAGATATATCTTCTCTTTACCCGCCAAAGAACGCTTTTCGGTTCGACCCAAGTGAACCCCCCTTCAAGATTCCTGGACGACATCCCGGAGGAACTCAAGATGCAGAGCGAAAAAATAAAAATAGAAAACAATTCTTTTTCTCCGAACTTCAAAAAATCAGACTCGCTACAAACTAAAAACTACAAACTAAAAACTATTGAGCTTCGAGACGGAGACCGCGTCAGCCACAATGAATTCGGAGAAGGCGTGGTGATTTCCGTTTTGGATGACATCATGGTCGTCGCTTTCAAAAAAGTCGGCATCAAAAGGATCTCGACAGAATACGCGAATCTGAAGAAAATATAAAAGTTATCGGTTATTAGTTACCGCTTATCTAAAAACCACCGATTATGCGCGGTGGTTTTTCATTATCAATAAAGCGCCGATAACAAATAACGGTTAGCCGATAACTTTCATGAGTCTTTTCCAATCCTCCACCGAAAGTTCCTGGGCGCGGACCGTCGGGAGAAATCCCATTTCCGAAATAATGTTTTCTATTTCTTTCTTGTCCTTGTGCAGGCTGTTGGCAAGGTTGTTCGCCAACGTCTTCCTTTTGGCTGAAAAACCCGCCTTCACTATTCTAAAGAAATCCTTGGTTTCTTCTTTTGTTTTAATGCTTTCTTGTTTTAATGTTTTTATGCGAATGACCGCGCTATCCACTTTCGGGGCGGGTTCGAAAGAATCCCTTTTCACCGTGAACAAATATTCCGCTTCGGCGTAATATTGCACCGAAACCGCCAAGATGCTCATCTGTCCAGGCTTGGCCACGATCCTTTGGGCAACTTCCTTTTGCACCATCACGATCATCTCTTTCGGCGGCAGTTCGTTTTCCAAAAAATACCTCAGGATCGGTGAAGTTATATAATATGGCAAATTGGCAACCACTTTGTAGTTTGTAGTTTGTAGTACGTAGTTTGTAGCCAGTTCCGAAAAGTTTATTTTTAAAATATCCCCGTGGACAATTTCCACGTTAGCGTTCTTTTCAAATTTCTTTTTTAAGGTTCCTATTAACCTATCGTCGAGCTCGACCGCGATCACTTTCTTGCAGTTTTCTGGAAGTTTTTCCGTTAGCACTCCTTCTCCGGGACCGACTTCGATCACGATATCGTCGATACTAAGATTTGCCGATTCTATAATTTGATTAATTATTTTTTCATCCTTCAGGAAATTCTGCCCTAGTGATTTTTTCGGTTTTATATCCATGCCTATTTTTTAAAAATTGGAAAATTGGAAATTTATTAGAAATTTGGAATTAGAAATTTGAAATTCCAATTAGCCTCAAGCTAATTGGTGATCTCTTCCATCTTCACGTCTATGATTCCGGCCCCTATCGAAGCTATGGCCGCGAAAGCCGGTTTATTGAGATCCAAAATCCTGTTCTCACCGAAGGGCCCTCTGTCATTGATACGGACTATGACGGATTTCCCATTGGCCTTGTTCGTGACTTTAGCATAACTTCCCAATGGGAGCCAGGGATTGGCCGCGAACATATCCCCTTCGAACGGGAACCTGGCCCGAAGGTTCGGGTGCGGACCTTGGTCATACCAGGTCGCAAGGCCGGTGTGGGTTTTGCCCAATTTCACATAAGTGCCCTGGGTAACGATCTCCTCGACAGGTTCTTTGATCGTTTCCGCTGAAATCTTTTTCCTGGAAATCTCCTCTTCGTCGTGATAAACGACTTTGTATGCGACCTCACTGATTCCTTTCTCGCCTTTTTGTGTCACCTTCTTTTCCCTCCAGCCGAGCTTGCCGTCCTTATTGGAAACGGTCTTGAAGGCGATGGCTTCCTGCTTTTTTTCTTCCTCCACTTTGACGTGCGTGATATCCACTTCCATACCGTCTTCCACTAGTGATTCTCCCGAGGGCTTGAGAATATCATCTTCTCCGACGTTGAGTTCCGCTTTTTCGCGTACCGCATCGCCTACGGTTTTTTGCAAAGTAAAAATTTCTTTTTCTTCTCCGCCCTCCAAGGCTACCAGTTTTCTGGCTTTTTGTGCGTACACCCTGCTGCCATTGAAAATCTTTTCTTCCAAGCCCGGACGGACCGCGTCATTTGGGGTTATTTCCAAAGATTGTTCCCTGAGAAATTCTCCCACATTCGCGGAATCCGTCGCGTAAACAAATTCCAATCCGTCCAAATTCAAAAAAATCTCTTTATCTTTAGCTTCGGAAAACGAACTGTCATAATCCCCTTTTGAAAAATATGCGAAACCCAAAAAGACGGCCGCGATCGCTATCGCCGTATTTAAAAAAAAGAAAAAACTTTTAGATTTTTTTCTCCTTCGGATCATTATGTTTTTCTGAAATTTTGCTATGCCCGATTTGGATCGAGGGAAAATTTCAGCCAAAAACAAAGTGCTTCGAGTTAATTTTTCAAAAAATCCCAATTCCTCGCGCCCCCTCATTCCGACTTGAATCTGTATTGGACAGCTTCCGCGATATGCTGAACTTCGATTTCGACGCTTCCCGCGAGATCGGCGATCGTCCTGGCCAGCTTGATTATTCTGTGATATCCACGCGCACTGAGCTTCAGGCTCGACACCGCGCTTTGCAAAAGTTTGGAGCATTCCGGTTTTATCTGACAGAATTTCTTGATATGCTCCGCTCCCATCTCGCTATTCGTGACAAGTCCGGTCCCTGAGAATCTCTCGCTTTGGATCCTTCTTGCGCTCTCCACTCTTTTCCTGACTTCCACGCTCTTTTCCCCGTCGAAATTCTCCTGCAATTTCTCGAATTTGAGCCGCGGCACCTCCACGTGCAGATCTATCCTGTCCATGATCGGACCGGAAATCTTCCTTTGATATTTGATGACCTGGGAGGAACTACAGGAACACAACTTCTCCGGATCAGAAGCATTTCCGCAAGGACATGGGTTCATCGCCGCCAGCAGGGTGAATCTTGCCGGAAATTCCAGGCTTCCCTTGGCTCGGGAGATTGTAATTTTACCATCTTCAAGGGGCTGGCGCAAATTCTCCAGGACCGTTTTCGGGAACTCCGCGAACTCGTCTAGAAACAGCACGCCGCGGTGCGAAAGGCTTATTTCTCCTGGCTTGGGATAGGTCCCTCCGCCCACCAAAGAAACCGAACTGGAGCTGTGATGGGGATTGCGGTATGGCCGCTCGGTGACAAGGGCCCGCTCCTTGCCAAGCTTTCCAGCCACTGAAAATATTTTCGTTATCTCCAAGGCTTCGTCCAGGGTAAGCTTAGGCAGGATGGATGGGAAGGCCTTGGCCAGAAGGGTCTTGCCGCTTCCAGGAGGACCGCTCAGCAGTACGTTATGGCCTCCGGCCGCTGCGATTTCCAAGGCCCGCTTGGCGTGCTCTTGTCCGGCGATATTTGCCATGTCATATGCATATTCCTGTTCGGAAAAGATATTTTCTTTTTCCAAGGGAGGATGCGCGGCAATAAGCCTGTTCCCTAGAAAATGATCAACGATGTCATAGAGATGTGAAACCGGCACCACGCTTATGCCGTCGACCACGCTCGCTTCCTTGGCATTTTCGGCCGGCACGTATATCTCGGGAATATTTTTCTTTTTCGCCAAAAGCGCGATCGGCAAAATGCCCTGGACCGGCCTGATTTTCCCATCCAACGCCAACTCCCCCGCTATGAACTTATTTTGCGAATCGAAACTGATTTGCTTGGTCGCCAGCAGAAATCCGAGCGCGATCGGAAGATCATACATCGAGCTGGCCTTGGGAAGATCTGCCGGCGCCAGGTTGACCGTAATCCTGCCACATTGGTGCGGAGGACGGAAACCGCTATTCTTGATAGCGCTCGACACGCGGTCGCGTGATTCCTTGATGGCCGCATCCGGAAGGCCGACGATCGTGAAGTTATGCAAGCCCGCCGAAAGAACGTCGACTTCGACCTCAACGATTTCCCCATCCAAGCCGATCGTGGCAGCGGAAAATATTTTGGAAGACACTATGTTTGTTTTTTAATTGTTAGGCCCACGTATTGTCATCCTGAGCGAAGCGACGACACTCCAGGTGTCTAGCGCAGTCGAAGGATCTACTAAGTAATATGACTGGTAGTACTATAATGCAGATTCTTCGACTTCGTTCGTCCTCCTTCGGTCGGACTCACTGCGCTCAGAATGACATACAGTCAGGCTGCTTTTCGATAATCTTCGCCGTCTTGCGTGTCCGCTTGTTTTTGTCTTACAGGGAAATTAACCACGTTATCGTTTTTCGGCTTTATGACCCTCGCGATATTGAGCCTTACTATCTTTTTTCTTTCGTTGATGACCATCAACAATATGACCAAGACCATCACCGTTTCCAAGGGCAAAGCTGCCAAGGCGGGCATAGCCTCAATAATACTGAAGCTTCCCCACACGACTCCTCTTTTTGCTATATTTTTAACTATCCTCTTCGCTTTCTTTCTTTTTCCTCCCTGCCCGGCCAAAATGAGCATTGCGCCTATGAACAAAGAAATACACGCGGTTAGGACGCCTCCCAGGGCGACCCCGACCGCTATCAAAGGAGCCAGCACGACAGAAGCTCCTGCGGCCGCCTGAAGGGCCAAAATCACCAAATCGAAAATATCCTTTAAAATCGCCGCTATGAAAGCGGGGACAAAAGGAGCGTCCTGGATAGGATCGATCGCCGGTTCTTTCTCATTATGATTGAGATGCGCCTCATTAAGCCTTCTGGCATCCCTTCTTTTCTTAACGGCTCAGTCTGCTTAATCTGCCCGCTTCCTTACTGCTCATATCTGGAATTGGCTGGGACATAGGTATTTCAAAATTATATGCTGATACGAAAAGCTCTTTTAAGCATTATTCCTCTTCGTCGAAATCTTTCTTGGCCTGTTCGATTTCCAAAAGCTGTCGCGGATCGGAAGTTATGATCTGGTCCTCGGTATATGAAGCTATTATCTTTATCGCCACATGCTTGGCTCCGGCGAAAAGGATCCCTTCTCCCACATTGCTTTCCAAGAGCAAAAATTTCTCCTGGTCGGTGAGATAGAAAGTTTCCGTGATGGTATCGATCGCAGCGGGAGATTGGCGAAGCAGAAGCTGCAGCGAGGAGTTTGTCACGATCGGCTTGCCGTATCTGGAAGACATGAAGTCTGCGATGTCCTGGGTGATGGTCGTGAGTCCCGTGTAATATTTCCTACATCTTTTCGCGATTCCGAAAAGGAAAGAAGCTGCGTCCTCATTTTGCATCATGACCCAAGCCTCATCCACGACAATCATCCTTTTTTTAAGTTCGGAGCGCATCTCGTTCCAAATGAACTGCAAAACGAGATACATCGCGATAGGCCGAAGCTGCTCTTCCAAGTCCCTGATATTGAAAACTACTAACTGGTTATCCACTTTGACGTTAGTCGGCTTATTCAACACTCCGGCAAATATTCCGTCCGTATATTTTTCCAACCTAACCGCCAAGGATTCCCCTCCCTCGGAATTTCGAAGGACCTCATAGAGATCGGACATCGTGGGATAGGAATTGGAGTTGAGCGCCTTGAAATTGGCCTGAGGAGTGATGTCCCTCATCGCATACGTCTCCCTGATCGCGATATCCAAAATAGAATCCTCTTCCGGAGTGACCGTTCCCAACATGATATGCAAAAGACCGATAAGGCTCGCGATATTGGAGCGCAAAACATCTTCCGGATCCTCGTCTTCCCCGATTTTGGGAAGGTCGAAAGGATTGATGTGGAAGTCCGAGTCCAACGACATTTTCACGAAAGTCCCTCCGACCGTATCGCAAAGATATTTATATTCATTTTCCGGATCTATCACGATCACGTTAGCCCCGACCATCATCGAGCGGAATATTTCCAGTTTTACGGCATAACTCTTTCCTCCTCCGGACTTGGCAAACACTACCATGTTAGCATTCTCCATCTTATATCTGTCGAACAAGATAAGGCTGTTGTTATGCCTGTTTATGCCGTAGAGGATTCCTTCATTGGAAGAAAGGTCGGCAGAAACGAAGGGAAAGGTCGTTGAAAGGGGGGATGTATTGAGGTTATTAGCCACATCCAGTTCATCATTGGCCAAAGGAAGCGTCGAGGAAAACCCTTGCTCCACCTTGAGCACGGCCGGTTTCACATACACCAACTGGGCTTCCAAAACGGCCTCTATCTCCTGCGAAACCTTGTCCAGATCCTCAATCGTCTTGGCATAAACCGTCATGTATATCCCGAATCTGAAAAACTTCTCCGTTCCCTGCTGCAACTTGTCCCTGAGATCTTCGATATCCTGAAGCGCCGTTTCCAAAATAGGATCTCGGACCTTGCCGCCTTCTTCTTCGATATGGATCTGGGACTGGACCTGAGTCGTGGTTTTGCGAAGAGTCTTGAGGATTTCCGCCGTATCGACAGGATGCACGAACATCGAAATGTTCATGGGAAAATCCATGTTTATGATGGGCGAGAACCAGTTCGTGTGCAGGTATCTCGGATATGCGATGATAAAAAGCGTCCTGGCGTATGTCTCGCCGATCTGGATATAGTTGGTCGAGATCCTCATGGCGGCAGGGGCGATAAGGTCCCTGATGGTCGCCACCCCTCTTTCATATATCTTCTCGCTGTCCAAAAATTCCGGCACCTGGACGGCTTTTTTATTTTTATCTGATCCGAACATATTTGTTTTTATCTTAATTCCAATTTATCGATATCCTTAAGCAGAGCGTTATGGTCAACCACTGGATTATA
>LCKI01000011.1 GCA_001001345.1 Parcubacteria group bacterium GW2011_GWC1_45_14
CGGGACTACGGGAGTTGCGGCGTCTGATTCGCTGGTGGAGGAAAAAGTTATAGGGTAACCCACAGAAGGATTATTATTAGAATCAACCACGAAAAGGTAGCCTTGTTCGCCTTCGGAAAAGCCCCCCTCACGCACAGTCGCCATGATAGAAGTTCCGCTCCAATTGTCCGGCGTTATGATGGTCAGCTTGGTACTGTCCGAATAAACGGAGGCGTCGCCAATCTCTATGCGAGCTTGCGAATTGGAGCCGGTGGCTAAGTAGATGTCATCGTAAAGCCCTCTGGTCATATGGTCATAAACCGCATTTACACCGCCGCTCCTGTGCCAGCCCGAAAAGTTCAAGCGCGTCCATTGACTGATAGCGTTATCATTGACATTATCATCACCGTCAAAGAGGGTTCGGTCAGTCGCGATTATGGTTTTCTGCCCAAATTCCTCACTGAGTCCTTGCGCAAAAATTAGACCCTTATCCAGGATCGGGTCCGGATTGCCCGCTTTCATATGCACCGAAAACCTGTTCCAATCGGAAAAACTGAACCAATGGTTCTCTGTCCCTGGCCGCCCCACCTGAAGAGGGTTGGCGACGCCGTCTTTCTTAATCCCGCTGTCATTGCCGATTAGGGAAAAATAAGTCCCGTTTCCCCAAGTTGGCAAACAAATGTCATCATCACCGCGGTAGCCAGACGAACCGTCCATGATCCAAGCCATCTTCCACGCGCTGTCAGGAGCGAAGGTGCCAGGCTGGGAGGTGTTTGGGAAATGATATCCTTCGGGAATCCTTATTCTATATGAAAGGAAGATCTCCTGGACCGGATCAAAATTGATTTGCAGTTGCCTTGAAACGTCGCCGTCGACCAAACGTCCTGCAATATTACCGCCATCTTCGGCCTCATAAATAGGCGCGTTTCCAGACACACCACTCCAATTTCCCACCGGAGCGGGAAGCGTTATAGTTTGTCCATCAGTCCCTCTGGAAAAATTATCAAAAAGAATCACATTTGGTCCACTATCGCCGAAATCCGTTCCCGAGACGGTAATAGTCAGACCGTTGCCAACCGTCCCACTGACTCCCGAAATGCTCGGCGCGGCATGCGCGGAAAAAGCAAAAATGAATGAACTGGCAATCATGACTGCTGACATGATGTGGGCTTTCATCGGATTTTTCTTTTTCATTTTAATTTTCTTACAGATTAGTTTTTAAAAAAAATAATTTGTTAGCCAATGAAGGCAGTTTGCAACAAAAACTATTCCACTTGAATATTCTTACCAATAAAAAAACGCAACGTAAAAAAGTTGCGATTCTTAAAAAGATAATCACCAAACCCCCTGCTAAAAACAACGAGAGATGAAAACATCATGCTGACGAGTGATCGGTTGCGCTACTGGCTCCTCGCAATTAAAGCGCCCAAATACTAATCGCGATTCATCGCCTTCACCAAAAAAATTATTTTTTCATGTTCACACCGCAATTATACAACAAAACCGATAGGTACGTAAGAGACCTGTGGATAAGTCCCTCGCGGACATTCCATGAACTTAAGCCAACTTACCCAAAAGAGAATCCAGGTCCTCCTTGGAGTAGTATTCAATGACAATCTTCCCTCCGTCGCCGGATTTGGCGACTTTCACTTTCGTTCCAAGTCTTTCAACCAATTTTTCCTCAAGCTCCTTGACCTCCGGATCAATATTGGAAACTCTTTTGTGCGACCTGACGGAAACCTCCTTCGTCTTTTCTTCAGTCTGACGCACAGTCAAATTGCCCTTTAAAATCAAATCGAAAAGCG
Organism: Parcubacteria group bacterium GW2011_GWC1_45_14; assembly: GCA_001001345.1. Classification (GTDB taxonomy): domain Bacteria; phylum Patescibacteriota; class Minisyncoccia; order Moranbacterales; family GWC2-37-73; genus UBA12053. The sequence continues at coordinate 1,785 of LCKI01000011.1, forward strand.
CCCTTTGTTTTTCCGGATTATCCAAAGACAAGATGGCCTTGGCGTGCCCTTCGGTTATTTTCGTTTCAATCAGAGCTCTCTGAATTTCAACTGGAAGACCTAAGAGCCTCACCTTGTTCGCTACCAAACTCCTGCTCTTCCCCATCTTGTCAGCCACTTCTTCCTGGCTCATCTGGTATTCTTCCATCAGCTTCTTGTATGATTTGGCTTCCTCGATGGCGTTAAGATCATGCCGCTGGACGTTCTCAATGATAGCCAACTCCAATTTTTGCAGCTCGTTGGCGTCGCGCACGATTACGGGAACTTTGCGAAGCCCTGCCCTCTTGGAGGCCTGGAGCCTTCTCTCACCGGCGATAAGTTCGTATCTAGCCCCGTTATGGCTCACGATCAACGGCTGGATGACACCGTGCTGCCTGATAGATTTGGCCAAATCCTCCAATTTCTCGTCGTCAAAAAGGACTCTCGGCTGATGGGGGTTGGGGACGATATTATTCACGTCCACCTCAATCACGAATTTGTCGCCCCGGATCGAATCGTCATTCCTCGAGGAAAGCGTCCTCGCCGAAACTTCGCTTCTCTCGTCGTCTATTTTCTTGTTAGGAATAAGGGATGATAATCCGCGTCCCAGTCCGTAATTTTGCGCCATACGCTTAACAAATTTTAAAGTGTGAATTAAATAAAAATCTTACACCGTGAATTTCTTTTTAGGTTCTTCTCTGACGGTTTCCTTCTCCTGCTTGGCATCTTTTTCCAGAATTTCTTTCACTAAGCTTTTATATGATCTGGCTCCCTTGGAGAGACCGTCGAAACTAAGGATAGATTTCCCGAAACTCGGAGCTTCCGCCAGGCGGATGGATCTCGGAATAAGGCTCTCGAAAACATGTCCCGGGAAATGCTCCCGCATCTCCTTGACTACTTGGCGCGCCAGACGGTTTCTTTTATCATACATGGTTAGAATAGCTCCGCCGATTTCCAATCTTGGTTGAAGATGTTTTTTCACCAATTCGATCGTTTCCAGCAGTTGCGAAAGTCCCTCCAGGGCGTAATATTCAGTCTGGACCGGTATCATGACCTCGTCACTGGCAACCAATCCATTGATGGTCAAAAGTCCCAAACTAGGCGGACTGTCGATGATGATGTAATCGTAATCGGCCCTGACTTGCCTGAGCACATCATAAAGCTTGAATTCCCGGTTGTCGAAATGGACAAGTTCAATTCCTGCCCCGGCCAAATCCTGAGATGAAGGCATAAGATCGTGCCCGGCGTCCTCCACGTGTAAAATCACATTCTTGGGCTGCTCGACATTCACAAGGGCATGATATAGTCCCTTTTTGAGATTGCGAACATCCAAACCGAGCCCCGACGAAGCGTTTCCCTGGGGATCAAGATCCACCAAAAGAACCCTCTTGCCGAAATGTGCCAGGTAAGTGGAAATGTTAATGGCGGTCGTGGTCTTTCCGACTCCTCCCTTCTGATTTATAAGCGATATGATCTTAGCCATCCTAAACGTGAAGCGTGGAACGTAAAACATGAAACGATTACTCGCTATCACTTTTTACGCTATACGTTATGCGTTATGCGTTACGCGTTTATTCTATCACATTGACAAAAGACTTTCAATCACCTATTATTCAATAGTAAAAAGGCTCCAAAGAGCCCCCAAATGCCGCTGTGGTGAAATTGGTATACACGCGACACTCAAAATGTCGTGGGAGCAATCCCGTGTCGGTTCGAGTCCGACCAGCGGCACAAATCAAAACACTTGAGAAACTATACCATACGCAAAAGTAAAAAATTGGCTTATATAATTGGAGCCGCCATTGGAGACGGCAATCTTTCCAATCCCAATAGGAGAGCTGTGCGCCTGAGGATAACTTGCGATAACAAATATCCTAAAATAATAAAAAGGATTTTGGAAAATCTACAGGAACTATTCCCTGAAAACAAAGTTTCTCTTGTTAAGAAACAAAAAAATTGTACAGACATAAGCTGTTATTCCAATAAGCTGGAAAATATCCTCGAATGGAAAGCAACGAATGGATCAAAATTTAAACAGAAAATATCCATACCTGAATGGATAAAAGAAAAAGATGAATACATAAAACCATGTATAAAAGGACTAATAGAAACTGACGGTTCGGTTTATTATGACAGAAAATACCTAATGGTTAATTTTGTGACCATAATTCCAACAATAGCCAATGATGTGATGGAGATGATGAGAAAAATAGGCTATAAACCAAACATGCAAACTATAAAAGAATCCCCTGTGCAAGAAATGAAATATACGATAAGGATATCCAAGAACGCGGAGGAATTTGTTAAGGATATGCAAATAAACAAATCTTAAGCATTCCGAAAAACCCGCAGCCAAATGAACGCGGGTTTTTCAAATTCATAAACTGCCTGCGATCTTATCTTTGCCTATCATATTTCCGTAGTTTATCCTGCAAGGATTCGTACTTTCGTAAAATTCGTAATTCGTAGGGATTTCCTATCTCCCCATCCTCGCATGGTGCCTCCTGGCAATCTTTATGTGAATCAGGGCAAGCTCGAGTTCTCCGGCCACAGTCGCATATTCCATATCATCCATAGTGTGTCGTTGCTTCATCGCCTCTTCAGCCCTCTTCCGAGCCTCTTCGGCTTCCTTGAGGTCTATTTCATGACCGTGCTGGGCATTATCGGCCAGAACAGTCATCACGTTCTTGTTGAATTCGACGAACCCCCCGGTCACCGCCAAATCGACTTCCTCCGCTCCATCCTTCAGGATAATCTCACCGGTCTTGAGTGCTCCGATGTATGACCTGTGGTTAGGCAGGATAGTCACGATCCCCCCGACTACCGGAAGCGTCGCTTGGTAAATTTCTCTTTCCAAAATGACCTTCTCCGGAGAAACTATTTTGAGTTGTATCTTTTTAGCGTCAGCCATAAAGTTTTTCTTGAAATTGTGAGATCTGAATTATTTTTTGATCTCGTCTATTCCTCCCTTCATATAGAAGTCCTGCTCGGAAACGTCGTCATATTGCCCTTCCAAAATCATCTTGAATCCCTTGACCGTGTCGGCCAATTTCACGTATTTACCCTGGACCCCCGTAAACTGCTCAGCCACGAAGAACGGCTGGGAAAGGAACTTCTGGATCTTTCTGGCCCTGGCAACGGTTGTCCTGTCCTCATCTGAAAGTTCCTCCATTCCGAGGATAGCGATGATGTCCTGAAGGTCTTTGTATCTTTGAAGCACTCTCTGCACACCTCTGGCGACTTCATAATGCTCTTTTCCGACTATGTTCGGGTCAAGAATGGTCGAACTGGAATCCAACGGATCGACGGCGGGATAAATCCCCAATTCCGAAAGTCCTCGGGAAAGCACGACCGTGGAATCAAGGTGTCCGAAAGTGGTCGCCGGCGCCGGATCAGTAAGGTCATCAGCCGGCACATACACCGCTTGCACGGACGTGATCGAACCGTTCTTCGTCGAAGTGATCCGTTCTTGAAGTTTTCCCATTTCCTCGGCAAGCGTCGGCTGATAACCCACGGCCGAAGGGATGCGTCCCAAAAGGGCGGATACTTCCGATCCTGCCTGCGTGAAACGGAAGATGTTGTCCACGAAAAGAAGCACGTCCTTTCCTTCACTGTCCCTGAAATATTCAGCCATAGTGAGCGCTGAAAGCGCGACTCGCTGACGGGCTCCCGGCGGCTCGTTCATCTGTCCGAACACGAGAGTGGTCTTGTCTAAAACTCCGGACTCTTTCATTTCATGGTAAAGGTCATTTCCTTCGCGGGTCCTTTCCCCCACTCCGGCGAAAACCGAATATCCTCCGTGCTCCTGCGCGATGTTACGGATAAGTTCCTGGATAACCACGGTCTTTCCCACTCCGGCTCCTCCGAAAAGCCCGACCTTTCCTCCTTTAACGAAAGGACAAATAAGGTCGATGACCTTGATTCCGGTTTCGAAAATCTCAGCTTCGTTCGATTGGTCCTTGAAAGAAGGAGCGTCGCGGTGGATCGGATCCCTCCTTTCGACTTTCACAGCCTCTTTCCCGTCGATCGGGTCTCCCAAAAGATTGAACATCCTTCCCAGAGTTTCCTTTCCGACAGGAACGGCGATCGGCGCCCCGGTGTCCGTGACTTCCAATCCCCTTCTGAGCCCATCAGTCGCACCCATGGCCACGGCGCGGACCTTTCCGCCTCCGAGATGCTGGTGCGCCTCCAAAACGAGCTTGCCTCCGTCAGCGAGCTTTATTTCCAAAGCGTTATAGATTTCCGGCAGATTTTCCTCGAATTCCACATCCACGACAGGACCGATTACCTGCAGTACTTTTCCTACATTGTTCATATATTTTTTATTAATTCCGTTAACGTGTTAACGGGTTAACGCGTTTTTTCTTAACACGTGAACTCGTGAACTCGTTAATATTCTAATGCCTATTTTGGGCTATTTTCAGCCAAAATCGGCTTATGCATTGACAAATTGTTAATTTGGGTGTATGATTGACAGTTAGTATAAAAATTCATCGTTCTTTCCATCAACTCAATATGCCAGCGGGCGGACGCAGAAGGAGATTTTCCATGAATATTCAACTACCTTCGAGCAAAATAGGTCGGCTTATTGTCTACGTCTTGGGTATCACACTTTGCCTCTGTCTGTTTTATTTCGGCATGATACTGGATCTTCCATCGGTTATTCCCATTCTTGATGTCGCACGTGCCCTTTTGGGAATAATCGGATTATGTGGAACAATAGAATTTACATGGAGAATTCTCAACATAATATTGCCGAAGCACTTTCCCCTGTAAAGCTACGGTGTCTTTCTGTTCCATTAACCGCTACCTACAAGTCAACGACTTGCAAGGGGCGGTTTTTTCTTTCCCAAATCCTGCCTCATCGGCAGATAAATTTCCAAAGAACCTTGAACTCAAAATAATTCTGAATTTTGAATTCTAAATTTTGAATCAATGTTTAATTTCGAATAATTCAATGTTTCAAACATTCAATCATTCGAGCTTGATTCGAAATTCAAAATTCCAAATTCGAAATTACAATGAGCATTTCCCTAAAACCTAACCCCTATAACCTAGCACCTATTCCAGTGCCGCGCTTCCTGCGGAAATCTCCGCGATTTCTTGAGTGATCTTCGCTTGGCGGAGTTGGTTATATGCCAGCTTCAAATCGTCTCCCATTTCCCCGGCCGCGTCGGTCGCGTTGCGCATCGCCAACATCCTCGCGCTGTGTTCGGAAGCGGCAGACTCCAAAATCGCATGGAAAATCTGCATATCGATGATCCTCGGGAAAATCAGACTCAAAACCTCTTCGGGCGAAGGCTCCACCTTATATTCCTTCTTCGGCTCGTCCAATCCGTACTCCTTGGCCAAAACGTCGATCTCGGCGATCTGCTTTTCAATATCTATCTTGGAAATCGGAAGCACCTGCCTGATCCTGGTTTGCTGGACCATGGCGGAAATATAATCGGTATACACGATCACCACTTTGTCATATTTCTTCGCCAGATAGTCGTCCGCGACGATCTTGGAAATCGGCTTTATATTCTCGATTCCTACAAAACTCGCCCCATCCGGAAAAGTCGCTATAATTTGCTTATCCAACCTCCTCACGATCCCCTCGCCTTTTTTTCCGATCGTTATGAAATCGAATTTCAAATCCTGGTCGGCGACTTTCGAGTCGATGCGTTTCTTCCCGATCCTATTGACCTTGAGCTTGGCGGGATTAAGAATTTCCTCCCTTAATTTTTTGAAAATCTGAGTATTAAAGGATCCGCAAAGTCCGCGATCCGAAGCCACTACGACAACAAGGATATTTTTAACTTCACGCACTTCCAAAAATCCGTGCTTATAATTTTCGAAAGCCCTCGCCAAGTTAGTCAACACGCTCCAGGCGCTGTGCGCATATGGGCGAAGACCCAACACGGAAGAAACCGCCCGCCTCATTTTGGCAGCCGAAACCATCTCCATCGCACGGGTTATTTTTTTTGTCCCGTCGATAGATTTTATCCTTCTTTTTATATCCTTGCCTGATGCCATATTCGTGAAGCGTGGAGCGCGTATCGTGGAACTTTTTCAATTCACACCATTACAACTCTTTGCGTTATACGTTAATGCGTTATGCGACCTGGTATATTTCCTTGAATTCTTTAATAGCCTTTTCCAATGCCTCGATCACCTCATCGGAAAGTTCTTTTTTCTCAGTGATGATTTCGATAACATATTTAGCTTGAGACCTTAGGTATTTATGGAAATCATTCTCCCATTCCTTGATTTTCTCAACTTCCACTCCATCAAGATGCCCGTTTGTCAGCGCATAAATGATGGCCACTTGGTGCTCGACGCTCATGGGCTCATATTGTCCCTGCTTGAGGATTTCTACCGTTCTTTTTCCCCTTTCGATTTGGGCTCTGGTCTTCTCATCAAGGTCTGATCCGAACTGCGCGAAAGCCTCCAGTTCGCGGAATTGCGCGAGATCCAACCTCAATTTTCCAGCGACTTTCTTCATAGCCTTGATCTGGGCAGATCCCCCCACGCGGGAAACCGAAAGACCCACGTTCACGGCAGGACGCACTCCTTTGTAGAAAAGATCGGATTCGAGATAAATCTGCCCATCGGTGATGGAAATGACGTTCGTCGGAATGTATGCGGAAACATCTCCAGCCTGAGTTTCAATAATGGGAAGAGCTGTGAGTGATCCACCTCCGAAATTTTCATTGAGTTTCGCACTTCTCTCCAAGAGTCTGGAATGGAGATAGAAAACGTCTCCAGGATAAGCTTCGCGTCCCGGAGGCCTGCGAAGAATCAAAGAAACCTGGCGGTAAGCCCAAGCATGCCTGGAAAGATCATCATAGATAACCAAAACGTCCTCACCTTTGTCCATGAAAAATTCTCCCAAGGCGCATCCGGAATATGGGGCGATGAATGAAAGAGCAGCGGGATCAGACGCTCCGGCCACGACCACGGTCGTATATTCCATTGCTCCGGCTTTTTCCAATTCAGCCACGATCCTGGCGATTTTTGACTCCTTTTGTCCGATCGCGACATAGATACATTTCATGTTCTGTCCTTTCTGGTTGATGATCGTATCGATAGCGATGGCGGTCTTTCCGGTCTGACGGTCACCGATGATGAGCTCCCTCTGTCCTCGTCCGATTGGAATCATCGCGTCTATAGCTTTGATACCGGTCTGCACGGGTTGGTGCACAGATTTTCTAGTGATGACTCCAGGGGCGATTTTTTCAACAGGATAATATGTATCAGTCTTGATTTCCTCCCTGCCGTCGATGACTTTCCCAAGCGGATCAATCACGCGTCCGATCATTTTTTCAGAAACCGGAATGGAAAGGATTTTTCCAGTAGACTTCACGCTTTCCCCCTCTTTAACTGTAGTGTAATCACCCATGATCATGACTCCGACTTCGTCAGCTTCAAGATTGAGAGCCACACCGATGACACCGCTTGCAAATTCCACGATTTCGGATGCCATCACGTCGGAAAGTCCGGAAACCTTGGCTACTCCGTCTCCCACTTCCAAAACCTTGCCGACTTTCTCAGTCTTGGCCTCGGTCTTGAAATTCTCAATCTGCGTTTTCAATTGCTCGATGATATAATCCTTGTTCATATCGTTTGATTTATGTTTATCCAAAATTTAATTACCCTTTTAATTGCTTTTTCAATCTGAAAAGCGTCCCCGAAACGCTAGCGTCCAACATCTCATCACCGACTCTGATAACTATTCCACCCTTCAGATCCTTGTCTATCCTGTTTTCAACATTCACAGTTTGGGCTTGATATTTCTCTTTGACTCGGTTTTTGATACCATCCAAAACCGATTGTTCCAGCTTTTCTACGCTCAAAATTTCACAATCGACTGTTTTGTTTTCTTTGTTCCAGATCTGGGAAAACTTATCTACGATTTTTCCGATTTTTCCTGCCTGTCTTTTTTTCAACAAAAATTTCGCGAAATCGGAAACGATCCCGTCGATTTCTCCCTGGGATTTCCCTTTCGTCATCTCGTATAAGGTTTTCGCGTAATCAGTTGTTGAGATTTTCATAGCTTCATGCTGTCATGCTGAATTTATTTCAGCATCTGCGTTCTTAGATCCTGAAACAAGTTCAGGATGACATTTAATTATTTTATTCCTCCGACTATTTCCTCCACCAAACGCTTATCCTCCTGGGCGTCCATTTTCTTACCGATGATCTTTTCTGTCGCGGTTATGATAAGTTCCGAGATTTCGCCCTTCACCTCGCTCATTATCTGGGCCCTCTCCTGTTCGATTTTCTTCTTCGTATCCGCCATGATCTTAGCGGCTTCCTGCTTGGTTATTTCAACTACTTCCGCCTTGCTTTCCTCGGCAATCGCTTGCGCCTTCTTTATTATCTCTTGCGCTTCCCTTCTGGCCTCGGCCAACACCTCTTTTTCTTTGTTCTCTATTTCGACTAATTTTTCCTTGGCTTCGTTCGCATCTTTGATACCCTTTTCGATTTTGTTTTGCCTGTCATTAAGGACCTTCATGATCGGACCGTATCCGAACTTATAAATCACGAAAAGCAACACAGCAAAGTTAACCAGCTGCGCCAAAAGTATCTTCACGTTCAGACCAAGAGCCTCAAAAAGTTCCATATCGATAAAAACTTAATTTTAATTAAAATCCACTATTCTTCGGTTTTAGATACGGGACTTGCGCGTTTGATCGCCGCAAGAATGAGTATTTGCGCATAGCGCATAGAGGCTCGTTCGAGCAAGAGCAAATGCGTAAGTCCCAAGACATTAAAACCGAAGTCTGTGCCTTCTAACCGAAAAGTATGATCAGGGAGATAACGAGAGCATAGATAGCTGTCGATTCCGCGATAGCCATAGAGACGAACATCAACGGCACGATTTTTCCACTAGCTTCAGGGTTTCTTCCGATAGCTTCAAGCGCCTTTGAGGCTGCGATACCTTCGCCGATTCCGGGTCCGATAGCTCCCAAACCGATGGCGATACCGGCTCCGAGCATTTTTGCTGCTTCCAACTCCATAAATTTGATATTAATTAATTTATTAAAAAATAATCCTACCCTGCTGACAAATGCCTATCCTTTTTATTCGCAATTCGCGGATTCGCATTTATTAGCAGATTAGCATCGCTTCTACATACTCGCCTCTTCTACCAGTTCCTCTTCTTCTATTTCCGATGCCAGCTTCACGAACACCACAGTGAGAACTGCAAACACGAATGCCTGCACTACCGCGCTGAGAAGTCCCAAAAACAGAAACGGAAGCGGAACGAAAAATGGAGCCAGGAAAAGCATGACCGATCCCAAAACCTCCCCGGCGAATATGTTCCCGAACAGACGGAATGACAGCGAAACTATCTTGGCCAATTCCCCCACGATATCCATAAGTCCCAAGAAAAAACTGAGTGGGCTTTTGAAGTTGAAAAACTTCCCCATGTACCCAAACGGTCCGTGCACGGCTATCGCGACGATCTGCACCAAGATCACAGTAATCATCGTCATCACAAAAACCATCCCATAATCAGCCATCACGGCCCGGAAAATAGCGACACTTTCCCCTTCGCGGTTGAAAGTCACCGCGGCTTGTCCGGGAATGAATGTCGCTAGGTTCGCGACAAGAATGAATATGAACAAAGTGAAAGCCAATGGGAAAATCTTCTTGGCCTTTTTTTCACTTCCGATTATCGAAACCACGAAATCATAAGATCCGCTCATCAAAAACTCCACCAAATTCTGGAATTTACCAGGAGTGTCCTTTTTCAATCTTTTCTTAACCAAAAGCATGGCCGCGATAATAACGACACTGATCACGAAAGATCCGATCAGTGTGTTGGTCACCGGAAGGCTTCCGATATAAAAAAGTATGTCTGGCGCCAATGAGATGTTGAGTTCCATATGATATCAGCTTTCCGTATAATTATTTTTCCTTCTCTTTTTCTTCCTGCTCCTTTTTCTTCTTCATTTCCTCCCCATATTTTTCCATAATCGCGCTGAGCTTCTTGATCTTGCGGAAAAGCAGGATATTCGTCAGCACGAACGCGGCGGCCAGAAAAACCAAGGTCCAGAGAGGATATTTTCCCAAAAGCTTGTCCAAAAAGTATCCGAATCCGCCAAAAATAATAAGCGGTCCCATGATGGAAGCGCTCGTATAGGCGGCCATGCCCAATACCAACTGTTTTATGCTTTTGTTTTTTTCACTCATAGAAGAGGTTTCAAGAACCATCTAGTATTTTACGCCTGAAAATAAGACGTGTCAATATCGAAAATTTTCTTGGCATTTTCCGTCGTAATCTTCCCCACTTCCTCAATGGAAACACTCTTCACATCCGCGATTTTTTGGGCGACGTTTTTCACGAAAAGCGGCTCGTTACGGATCCCTTTTTCCAATGGCCTCGGAGTCAGATATGGACAATCCGTTTCCAAAAGGATATTTTCCAAGCCGATTTCGCGGATCAATTTGTCATAACTTTCCCCATAAGTCGCAATGCCGTTGAGTCCGATTTTATAGCCCAGCTCGATGAATTTTTTGGCGGTCTTATGGGAACCGATGAAGCTGTGCACGACTCCCTTTTTTTCCACCGGATGGTTTTGCAATATTTCCAAAAGGTCATCATAGGCGTCCCAGCAATGGAGCATCACAGGCTTTCGGACTTCATTGGCTAGCCTAATAGCCTCAATCAAGACTTCCTTTTGTTTTTTTATCAAAGCGGCCACGTCGTCGCCTTCTCCCGCCTCGACTCGCGAAGACGATCGCTCATCGACGCGAGGCGGGTCGAAGTGATGGTAATCTAATCCGACTTCTCCGATCGCCACGACTTTTTCATCCTTGGCCAATTCCAGATATTTTCCATATTCAAACACCTCACCGCTTGTTTGGATTTCGACTTCTTCTAATTCGTCCGGATCGCGATGGGTAAAACTTCCTTTTTTGAGATGTACCGGGTGCACCCCGACCGCCGCCCAGACCCCGGTCTCGAACTTATGCGCATATTCCACCGCCCTCTTGCTGGTAGAATATTGCGATCCGATGTTCACCACAAAAACGCCATTATCAAGGGCTCTTTTGAGGACTTCTTCCCCGTCATCCTTATAGGCGGAGAAATTTACATGGGCGTGGGTATCGAAATACATGTATCAAGTATCTCGTATAAAGTATTATGTATAAATGCATTTTATACATTATACATACTACAGGATACGTTCTACATTTTTATTCTCTGGAAAAGGGGTTCCGCCTTTTTGGTCTCAAGAGCGGTTTTTATCTTTTGGGCAGTTTCCGGAAGGAAAGCATCGAGCACGATAGCGACCACGGACAATGACCTTATCAATTCTCCCATTACTACTTCAAATCTTGCAGTGTCATTCTTAAATAATTCCCAGGGCTTGTTATCCTCAATCTTCTTATTCAATATTCTGACTTCCGTAAAACAAAATTCCAGAATAAAATCTATTCTTGCGTTGCTCATCCATTGCTCTTTCTCTATCCAATTATAATAATCATCGGTTAAAATCTCACTATAACTACTGATTTTTTTAAAATCCTTGCTTGTTTTCTCACTAAGCTTAACCACCCTGGATACCAAATTTCCAAGCCCGTTCGCCAAGTCGTTATTGTATTTCTCCGTCATCCTTTCCATCGTAAGGTCCAAATCATCCCCGAACGTTCCCCCGCTCATGAGAAGATATCTCGTACCGTCCACCCCGAACTTATCCAACATGTCACCGATGGAGATAACATTTCCGAGAGTTTTGCTCATTTTTTTCCCTCCCGAGAGGATATGTCCGTGAATGAAGAAACTTTTCGGAAGTTCCAGTCCCAAGTTCAAAAGTGTCGCAGCCCAGATGGTGGCATGTACGCGCAAGATATCTTTTCCAAGCATTTCTATTTCCGCCGGCCACATCTTGGGAACATTCTTGACGTCCCCATCCCAGCCGAGTCCGGTCAGGTAGTTCAAGAACGCATCGATCCAGACATAGGTCGTATGTTCACTGTCGAACGGAAGCGGGATCCCCCATTTCAATTTCTTTCTGGAAATGGAAACGTCTTCCAGTTTCTGGCTTTCCAAAAATGACAAGATTTCTTTTTTATATCGTTCCGGTTGGATTTTAAATTCGTCGTTTTTTATTTTTTCAATAAGCGTCTCCTGCCATTTGTTCATTTTCATCAGATAGCATTCCTCTTCCATCTCTTCCGGCACGGCGTTATGGTCAGGACATTTTCCGTCCACCAACTCGTTCTCGCTCTTGAACTGCTCGCATCCCACGCAATAAAGCCCTTTGTATGTTCCCTTGTAGATGGATCCGTTGTCATGAAGCTCCTGCAAAACTTTCTGGACAGCGGCTTTATGCTCGGGCGAAGTGGTCCTGATAAAAACGTCGTTGCTGATATTCAACCTCTTCCAGAGATCGACAAAGACCGCCGCGATCTCATCGACGAATTCCTGCGGCTCGCGCCCTTCCTCTTTCGCTTTCTTTTCGATTTTGGCACCGTGCTCGTCCGTACCGGTCAGAAAAAAAGTCTCCTTTCCCTGAAGGCGATTCCAACGCGCCAAAACGTCGCAAGCCACGGTCGTGTAAGCATGCCCGATATGCGGCTTGGCATTGGTGTAGTAAATCGGAGTGGTAATGTAAAATTTATCCATAAAACAAGGTCAAATTATTATCTGGCCATTATCGGTCAAGAAGTTAATTAAGTCAAAAATGGAGCAAATCGCAATAATCCAAGCCAGTATCCATGGAGAATATCCTGGTTCCTATAATTTATCGTATCCCCCCGCCAACGACTGTATCCTCGGTCCATAATTGGTAAGCGCATAGCATGACCAGCCGAGATATTTCATAGAAGCGTAGATTTCCGGATCCACATAAATCTTTTTTCCGTTGCATGGGCTCGTAATCCTGATGTCGTCTTTTTCGGTCGCTCCGTCATTTTCCAGCTTAAGTGCCATGGCCATAACCCCGTCGACAAGATTCCATGGATCCGGAGGATTATGCCCTGTCGCAGTCGCAATCTTGCTCTTGTACCCCGTCCAAGTGTCCGACATGAACTGCGCCGCTCCCATAGCGCCTCCCGTACCAGTATAACTGGCAGGCGGACAGGAAACTTTCTTTTTCTTATAATCGTAATCCAATTCGTCACAGATATCCTTGAAAAGTTCCTTACGATAATCACTCATCCGGCTTTCCTTATAATAACACCCTCCCACGCTCGCCCCCAATCTCGATTCAACCGAAAGCATTCCAAACAAAAATCCCTTACTGACCCCGGTAACACTGCTTGCAAATTTTATCGCATCCTTGACGTCCCCGGTGTCATATGACTTCCCAAGCAATTTATTCAAGTCATTCTTTAATTCGTTCATTTTCTGTTGCAACTCCCCGATGGTAGCCTCCTTTTCTTTTATGTCCCCTTGGGTTTCGTTCCTATCGGCCAGAAGTTCGTATTGCTGGACCACCTTATCCTTAAGTAATTCCTCATGATCAGCTTTAGCTTCCGCTATTTTCCCTTGCTCGTTTTCTATTTTCTCCTTCGCTTCCCTTATCTCCTCGGCGATCTGCATGATCCTTTCCTCCACTGTTAGCAAGTTATCCGTCCTTCCCAGAACCTTGGCTAAATCTCCCTTGAAAAGCGCCATCGAAATCACCGGCTCTTTCTTGCTATAATAAACCTCCTGAACGAAGCTCCTTAGGATTTCCTTTTGGAAATCAACCCTCTCCCCCATCTGCTCAACATCTTCCTCCATGCGGGCTATGTTCTCTTCGGATTCCTTTATGAGTGCTCTGGCTTTGTCTATCTGCGCCTGAGTAGAATACACCGAACTTTGTATTTCAGCTAACTGCGCTTCCAGTTTCACTTTCGCACTCTGTTCTTTTTCAATTTTTTTCTCAATACTCTCGATGCTGTCTTTTATATCATCCTTATCCTCGGCGCGAGCCGGGGAATTGGAAAAAGAAAAACTCGCCACGACGAACATAGCAAGCGTCAAAACTCCCAAAAACAGATGTTTTTTGTTTTTGCATCCTCTTTTCATATGGATTTATGATACCATTTTTGCGCCTCCGGGTCAAAAAAATAAAAGCGTCCCCCGGGCAGATGCCAAGGGGACAGTGGTGCAGCAGTGTCAATATTGAAGCTTTTTCCTGTTCCTCAGAATCAGGAAACAGACAAATGAGATAACGGCGAGCAAAAGAAGTGCTATGGTCTCGTTAAGATGAAAAGAGTGGGCTTCCCCGGTTTCATACGCAAAAGCAAGAACCGGTGCTAATACAAGGAACGACAACATGAGAACCGACTTCCCGAGCATGACGACCTCCGTTTTTCTGTGATTTGAGATTGGGAAACGATGAAAGAAAGATAGCACCGGCGGAGAAAAAACGCAAACCTCCCGACAAAAAACGCCCCGCTTGCGCAGGACGTTTTTCAAAAGTTCGTATTTTTCCGAGAAATCAGGAAATCCCTTATTTCTTCTCCTTCTTCTCTCCTTCAGCCGCAACTGGAGTCTCCTTAACGACTCCTTCGACTTTCGTCACATCAGCCTCCACCTTCTCATCAAGAGAAGCAAGCTCAGCTTCCGATCTTGGGCGCTCAACAAGGGCAATAACCGTATCCGCGTCAGCAAGAATTTCAACACCGGCAGGAGCTTTGATATCTCCAACCTTTATCTGGTCTTCGAACGTAGCAAGCGCGGAAATGTCGATTTCGAATTTGGATGGCAGATCAGCCGGGAGACATTTGACCTCTACTTCTTCCAAGGTCTTGATCAGAACTCCTCCGCTTGCTTTGACGGCCGCGGATTCCCCGATGAATTCCAATGGGATGTTGGCCTCGACTTCTTCTTTCATGTTCACCTGAAGGAAATCCACGTGGGAGAAATTTCCGCTCATATGTTCAAGCTGGGTGTCATAAATAAGGGCTGGCACGATTTTCCCGTCGATCTCCAGTTCAACGATGGCGTTTTCCCCGGCCTTGGCGTACACCTTGCTAAATTCCAAATATTTGACTGAGATGTTTTTGCTTTCCTCTCCTTGTCCATAAAGCACCGCAGGAACCATCCCCTCAGCCCTAAGCTTTTTTACTTTTTTTCCAACTACATCCCTAAGGGACGCTTTCAATGATATCTTCTTCATGATGTTTCCATAGGACATCGCTCATCAACGTTACTCAGGAACACTCTTTGCGTCCCCCCATACGCGATGCTATATGCCTATGCTATAAATTTATAATTCCTAAAAAAATTGTGAACATTCAAAACCTGATCTGCTGAAATAGCTTCTTTTTGGAAAACGTTCTTCACTTCGCTCTTGGCCAAATCCGTCAAAATTCCCACACCGACCGTTCCCGCCTGGCTCTGTGACACAAAAACCAAAGATGCCATCTGGCAAACTTCGCAAGTGAAGTGGACCGTGTTCCTTTTTTGCCCAGCTTCTAAAACTATGGCGTTTTCTTTTTTATATTTCTTCTCACAGACCGGACATTTCGCCACACTATTTAACTCATTCGAAAATCCTTGCATAAAAATATCTTTATTTAAGGCGCTCTAGCCCGTTAAACTGCTCCGATAGCTTAACACACCTAGGAGATCAGGTCAACCCTGTTAAATCCGCTTTCAGCGGTGCCGTTAATACGGCAATTTAACAGGGTCAACCCCACAAAACCCTCCTTGGCGATGCTATCCATGTGGCATCTGGCAGGGTCAAAACTCGGTCTTAATGGCGCTCTCCCTCCTGGAATAGATATTGACGAGTATCCCCACCGCGGCGAAAACGGAAATCAGGGAGCTTCCGCCGTAACTCAAAAATGGCAAAGGAATACCCGTCACGGGAACTATCCCCATATTCATGCCTATGTTTATAAAAGTCTGCACGAAGAACATGATCAAGATTCCTACCGCGACCAAATAGCCGAAATTGTCCGGAGCCAACTGGGCAATCCGCCTGATCCGATAAAAAATCGTCCCGAAAAGAGCTATCACGAAAATTGACCCCAAATATCCCAATTCCTCAGCTATGGAAGCGAAAATAAAATCCGTATGCTTTTCAGGCAAAAAATTGAGTTGCGACTGCGAACCATGACCTATTCCCTTACCTATCATTCCTCCGGACCCCACCGCAACGATGGATTGCCTAACGTTGTATCCAGCCCCTTGCGGATCTCGCGTCGGATCGACGAAGCTGGCGATACGATCCTTCTGATATGGCGCCAATTGGAACCAGCCCACAAAAGAAACGGCCGCCGCGACAAAAACGATCATAAAGATGAGCTTCCTGCTGATTCCGGAAACGAAAATCATTCCCGCCCAAACCGAAAGCAAAACCATAGCTGAACCGAAATCCGGCTGCTTGATGACCAGGAAAAGCATTATGCCCGTGAGCACGAAAGAGGCGATGAGCCTTCCCACTTCTCCCAGCTCCATCCTTTTTTGGGAGATGAAACTTGCCAAAAAAATGACCAGGGTAATTTTGGCGATTTCCACGGGCTGGACATTGAAGGCTCCGAAACCGATCCACCCGGAAGTTCCCCTCACGGTCTCGCCGAAAACCAAAACGACTACCAGAATGAGGAGCGTGGCGAAATATATGCTCGTGCTATACGAACGCAGGTAATGATAATTAGCCAAAGAGAAAAAAAGCATTGTCGAGACGGCCAGGAAAGCGTAGAAGACCTGCTTCCAAAAAACTGAGGAAAAGAAACTGTCCTCCCCCACGTTCGAAATACTATAAAGCACCGCAAGCCCTATTCCCAGAAGAAGGAAAACCGCTCCCAAAAGAACCCAATCGGCCTTGAATAATTTGTTGATCATGTTTCAATTTTTCAATAACTTTGGAACGGGAGCTTCTGATCGGGTATATAGGTCTTGATGAAATTCTGCGAATTATACGTGTCAGCTTCGGCTTCGGCTTCGATATTCACAACCTCTCCCGGCAACTGGTACGGCCAGATAAGCTTGAAATCCCGCTCATCTCCGGAGCGCACAGCGTTCATCTGCGTGCTGTTGAGCGCGACCAATTTATTATTGGCGTCACGCAAAATCAAATTGACCTTGATCAGATTGAAATCAAATCCGCTTTCGTTGCGAAGAATACCATAAACCTCTCCCCCGACCATATCTGAAAGCAGATTGAAGCGCTTGCTGTAAATACTAAGCTGCGGTTTCTGATATTGGGTGAATTCCTCCCACTCTACGGCTGAAATCTCAAAATCAAGCTTGGCAGGATTCACATTCTGTCCTACCGGAAAACCAGTGAGGACCAGGTATTTCGTTTCCGCCGGCAAAATGAATCCCTTGCCGATTTTTTCATTGATGACATTACCAAGTTCATCTTTGAGTACCGCTTTATATGAAAACAAGGGAGACCCGATGGCATTGTTCGGATTGGAAATTTTTATGAGCCCGTCATAGGTATCATTGCCGCCAAAAACGAAACTGTTTTCCCGAACAACAAGATCCTGGGCCTGGGAAAGGTCGCGGCATGGAGAACACACCCCTCCGCAATCGACGCCTTTCTCATTTTGATTCTGCTTTCCATCGGAGCAAGAAGGATCGGGAGATATCACGCTGTAAAGAAAATAAGAAGTGAGGAAAAAAATCAATAAAAAAACAAGGATTATGATCATTCTCTTTTTCAATCTCGGATCGCGCATATATTGATCGTTTTTTATGTGAAATTATTTGTTTTCTTTTTCAATATTATATCCTTTGCCAACAAAAAACAAGCGTTTCTTGGCGCTTGTTCCGAATTTCTCTTAAAGGCAGTGTTCTGGCGACGACCTACTCTCCCTGAATTAACGGGTACCATCGGCGCTGGTTGGCTTAACGGCTCTGTTCGAGATGGGA
>LCKI01000012.1 GCA_001001345.1 Parcubacteria group bacterium GW2011_GWC1_45_14
AACAGAGTAATCCATTTCGAGATTCCGGCCGAGGATCCTGAAAAAATAGTCAAATTCTACCAGGAGGTTTTCGATTGGAAAATCAAAAGGTGGGAAGACCAGGATTATTGGCTGGTCGACAACGGGAAGGTGGGCGAGTACGGGATAGGCGGAGCTATTTATAAGAAGGATTGGATGACGACCGTCGTGAACACCGTCGGGGTGGACGATGTCGACGCATACGTCGAGAAAGTCAAAGCCGCCGGAGGGGAGCTCGTGCGCGGACCGATGGAGATTCCCAAGGTCGGGCGCCATGCGGTTCTCAAGGATCCCGAAGGCACGCTTTTCGGAATCATCAAGCCTTTGCCGATGTGATTTGAAAAATCCCCAATAACATTGTAAATCCAGCATTTACTACTATTCTACCAATAATAGTAGTATTTAGCCTTTTTAGTTTTGGGTGTTTTTTGATTCTGTTGATATAATCGGGATAGGCAGTTAAATATATATAAAATTATGGATATAGTTTCACACGGGCTATGGGGAGGCGTGGCGTTCGGAAGGAAAAGCAGGAAGGATTATTTGCTGGCGTTCCTTTTCGGAATAATGCCGGACATGTTTTCTTTCGGGATACTTTTTACGACCAATCTTTTGGGTATCACGATCGGACCGAAATATTCGAACGGCCGGCCGGATTTCGCTTCCATTCCGGAATATGTCAGCCAGCTTTATGATGTCACTCACAGTCTGGTGGTTTTTGCCTTGGTTTTCGCAATCGTTTGGTATTGGCGCAAAAAACCCTTCTGGCCATTGGCTGCTTGGGGATTGCACATTTTGGTCGACATTCCGACGCATTCTCTGGAGTTTTTCGCTACGCCCTTCCTTTGGCCGTTTTCAGATTACAAGTTTGATGGGATAAATTGGGGTAATCCATGGATCTTCTTTCCAAATGTTACCCTATTGACCGTGGCCTATTTAACTTGGATGATCGCCCGCTTGAAAAAAAGAAAGGGGAAATGACATCGAAAAAATCCTTCAACAAAGCCTTTCCTGGCGGAAGGGCTTTTTGTGTTGACTTTTCGTTAATTTAGTGCTATAATAGATAGTCAGTGTTAATGTTAGCGCTGAACCGGTCATTTCGGCCAAAATAGTACCTTTTCAATCCAAGGAGGAAAAAGAATGAAAAAGATTTTCACTTCATTGTTTTTGGCTGTTTTTATGATCGTTGGCGTTTCACATGCGGATTCGCAATTTTATATCCGCGGAGAAGGTGATGGCATCGTGTTCATCGACTTTGCTTTTACGGTTCCATCCGGAAACGGCGGTAACTTCAAACTCGGTAAGTTTGAAAGAAGTTACTACCCATTTACGAAGCCCGCGCACTTCATCGAGATGTATTTCGGCGAACTCGGCCAAGGGGGGTTGTACTATTACAACAATGCCGAGGAGATTTGCGACACGAAGGTATTTTTTCATGGCGAAAGGTCGATCAATTCAACGATCGGTATCGAGAGCCAGCGCAATGTCAGAAGAAATGATCTGACTATCCTGACCAAGAAGAAGGCCTTGAAGGATTCGATCATGAATCTCCCTTCCGATGAAGAATATACCTATTACATCGCATCTTCGTCAGACGGTGGCCATACTCAGATCAAGGAAATCGTGGAAAGTATGGCCCATTGCAAGGAAGTGATCATCATTCTTACTGACTCCCGCGGATTCCTTTCCAAAGTTTTCACAGGAAAGAAAGCTGTTGATGTGCAGAAAGACACGTACATCAACACTGGAGAATGGTTTGCTTTGGGAATCAGAAGATATTAGTCCCATAGTTGCTTGGCTAAAGGCCGTCCACTTGCATATTTGCAGGCGGGCGGCTTTTTTTATTGCCTGATCCATGTAAAAATGAAAACAAAAGGGAATTGGGTCGTATTAAATTCAGGCCTATTTTAAAGCCGAATTATGTTGAATTTGGAAGAATTGGAGAAGAAAACCGATCAGGAGTTGGTAGAATTAGCCAAGGATGACCAAGAAATGTTCGGGGCATTGATGGCTAGATATCAAAGGCCCTTGTTTGCTTATGTCAAAAGGATCTCCCAGCTTGGCAATGAGGACGTCGAAGATCTCTTGCAGGATATTTTCGTTAAGGCATATCTTAATCTCAATTCCTATGAAAGCTCGTTGAAATTTTCCAGTTGGATATACCGCATCTCGCACAATCATGTAGTGGATAATTTTCGCAGGATTTCAGCCCGACCGAAAATCCTTAACACTGAGGACGACAGTTGGATGAGGATAGTGAGGGCGGATACTGATTTGGAAAAGGAGTTGGCTGACAGGGATTGCGCTGGAAAAATAAAAGAGGCGATTGAACAGATGCCGCTCAAATACAGGGAGGTATTGGTACTCCGCTTCGTTGAGGACAAGGAATATGAGGAAATTATGGATATTCTCCAAAAACCGAAAGGGACCGTGGCGACGCTGATCGCCAGAGGCAAAAAATTGATCGAGAAGGATATAAAGAAGAAGGGTATAAGATTTTTTTAATAATAAATTTATGAAGGATTTGATTCAAAAAACTATCGCGAGGCTTAAAAAGGAAAAAATGAAACCGCTGCCGAAGTGGAGATTCATTCTGACGGACGCCGCTTATTGGACCATCGTTGCTTTGGCTGTCCTTTTCAGTGCGGTTGCGTTATCTGTCGGAGTATACCTGCTTTTTCAAATCGATTGGGACGCTCCAAAATATACACAAGGAGGAACGCTCCACACACTTTTTCTCTATATCCCTTACGTTTGGTTGATTATACTGACTATCCTTATGGGAACAGCTTTCTTCTTCATAAGGAAAACCAAGGAGGGCTATAGATATAAGTGGGCTGTGATCCTTCTTTCCTCGTTGTCATTGGTTTTGGCGATGGGAACCGCCGCGCACTTTGCCAGAATCGGTATGGTTGCGGATGATTTCGCTTATCGCAGAGTCCCTCTTTATAGAAATTCGGGATCGTCGATCTGGAAGGGAAAAAATGGGAAGTCAGTATTTCGGAAAATACCGTGAGGCGCGGACCTTTTGAGATTGAAGAAGGCGGCTGGGTGAAGGTTATCGGAAAATCTCTCGGCAGCGGTGTTTTTGAGGCTCAAGTGATCATGACCGGAGGGGGAAGAATGATGCGCGGCTTAGGCGGTGATATTTCTGGCAGGGGGGAATTTAGGCGCAGTTTTGACGGCCCAGGCGTGCGCGGGGACGGAAGGATGATGCGCGGACCTGGATATCGTTGGGAATGAAAACTTTTCCATTCCAAATGCGTCCTATGTATCGCATTGGCCAAGATGCGAAATAAGAATTAAAAAAATAAAAAATGAAGAAGACACACATGCTTGTTCTCGCCGGCGCCCTGGGCGCGGCCGCTATCGGGGGAGGGATTTTGACGGGCGGAGTTTCCGCTTATCGTGGAAATCCTGGGCAGACCGGACCTAATTATTCGGCCGAGCGCCACGAGGCGATGCTGAAAGCTTTCGAAAACAAGGATTATGAAGCTTGGAAAAATCTCCATGAGGGACGCGGCAGATCAGGAGAAGTTATCAATAAGGATAATTTTGAAAAATTCGTCGAGATGAGGAAGTTTATGCTCGAAGGAAAAACTGACGATGCCAACAGAATCAGGCAGGAATTGGGCCTTGGGCAAGGAAACGGGCAGGGAAAAGGAATAAAGGGCGCTATGCGAGGACAAAATATAGGGGGAAATTTTGTCGATAAAGACGGGGACGGGAAATGTGACCACTTACAATAGGATCCACTTTTGTCGTTCACTTGGAAAACCGGCCATTATGGCCGGTTTTTCGCTTTGATAAGAAAAGAAATGGTCGATTGTATTAGAAAAAAGAAATAGCTAATACTCAAAAATATGATAGTCTTTGCGGCCATAGTCCCACATCCTCCTTTCAGTGTGTCGGAAATAGGTACGGAGGAGGAGAGGGAAAAAATTGCAAAAACCATCTCTTCTTTCGAGGAACTTAGGATCGGCTTGGAGAAAGCTCAGCCGGACACGGTGATTATGATATCACCCCATGGAAAAATGGAGGATTATCATTTCGTCATAAACTCCGCACCTACTCTCACTGGGGGTTATGCTGAATTCAGATTGGACAAGATATTGGAATTTAAAAACGATACTGAAATAGCTTCCCAGATTTCGTATTGCTGCGAAATGATCGATCATTTCGTTCATTTGCATGGATCAGTTTTGGATTATGGGGCATTGATACCCTTGGAGCATCTCTTGAAAAACATCAAGCCCCATCTGGTGCATCTTTCGTTCTCACTTTTGAGTTATGAAAAGCACTACGAATACGGAGAGCTCATTTCCAACGTTCTGAGAAAATCTCCCAAGAGGATAGCGGTCATCGCCAGCGGGGAGCTTTCGCATAGGCTTTCTCCGGATTCGCCAGTCGGCTATTCTCCCAATGCTAAAAATTTCGATCATTGGGTCATGGAGCATCTGGCTAATAACGATATCGGGTCGCTGATCGGCATGGAAAAGGAAATGGTAGAGGACGCTGCTGAGTGCGGTCTCCGTTCCATTTTGATAATGCTCGGAACCATCTACCAGGAAAAATACGATTTCAATCTTTTGAGCTACGAAAGACCGTTCGGGGTGGGATATCTCACAGCCAGGTTCATCTGAAATGTTGCGGCTTATCCGAAGGAATGGTAAAATCGGTATATGTCCGGCAATGAAAACTCAAAAAATGCCGGCATGTCGGTTTTTTTGTTGGTGAATGTGGAATGGATAATTTCGTAGGAAACTTTGAAGTTGATATTGAGCGAAGCTCATTTGAATTTCTATTACCAGGTATGGAAAAAAACATAGTGATGTATACCGACGGCGGATCCAGAGGAAACCCGGGTCCGGCAGCAGTCGGCGTTTATATTGAGACGTTAGGTAAAAAATTCGGAGAGTGCATCGGCACCAAGACGAACAATGAGGCGGAATATATGGCGCTTATTTTGGGTTTGAAAAAAATAAAACAAGAACTTGGAAACGCCAAGTCCAAGCAGGCGACGATTACCTGTTTTTTGGACAGTGAGCTGGTCGTCAAACAACTCAATCACGAATACAGGCTCAAGGAGAAACAATAACCAAATAATATTCAAAGTCCAATAAACAATACCTTAAATGATTGAAGATTGGATCTTGGTGTTTGTTTGTATCTTGTATCTTGTATCTTGTATCTTGGAATTTTACAAATAAAATTATTTATGTTCAAAAATAAGAAAAAAATAATTTGGATTATCGCGATTCTCGCAGTCATTATCGGGGGATATTTCATTTTCGGCAGAAAAGGTCCAAAGTCCGTTTATACCACGGCTGACGCGGAAAGAGGAAATCTTTCGCAGACCGTTTCTTCTACCGGCGATCTTACTGATGAGAGGGAAATCACTTTGAATTTCGAGATCGGCGGAAGAATCGGAAGGATTTTCGTCAAAGAAGGCCAGATGGTGGCCGCGGGGGATCCGATCGCGACGATAGACAATCCTATTTTGTCTTCGCAGGTCGACCAAGCGAAAGCGAATTTGAATTTGGCAGTCGCTAAGGCCGGAGGTACCGATGATGCGATCCGTGAAGCGGAAGTGTCCGTTGAAAATGCGGAGGAGGTATTGGATGATACGAAAAAACTCAATGAGAGAAACGTCGCAGCGGCTAATAAGGCTGAAGATGACGCTAAAAAAGCGTTACTTGATACGCAGGCTTATTATGACCAGGTTGTTTTGGAGCAAGGAGGATCGGATAGCGCGATTGCCAAGAGTGCCCTCTTGACCTTGCGAAATGCTGAAAGGTCCCATAATGCGGCCCAGAAAGCCGATGAAGTGGCGGAAAGGCAAGCAGCGCTTTCCAAGACGAACGCTGAGAATACGGTGGCCGTCGCTGAAGCGAGGCTCGAAACTTTGGAATCGCAATTCACCCGAAACTCCAATGACGCTTCTGTCACAGTTGCCAGGGCAAGTTATAATATCGCTTTAGAAAATCTCGGAAAAGCGACTTTGAAATCCTCCGTGAATGGAACGATCACCAGGATAAACAACAAGGTCGGGGAGATATTGGGAACCGGAGTCATTAAAGAATCTTTCACGAAGGTCATAACGAACGATTTCATCATCGAATCAAATATTCCCGAATCGGATATCGTCAAAATCACATTCGGCGACAAGGCGAATGTGACGTTCGACGCCCTTAATCCTGACGATGTTTTTTCGGGAGAAGTGGTGCAGATCGATACTGATGCCACTGTCATCCAGGACGTCGTGTATTACCGCGTGAAAATGAGACTCAATAGCTTGGACCAGAGACTGAAACCAGGCATGAGTGCCAACATAGACATCATGACAGCCGAGAAAGGCGATGTCGTGAAGGTTCCGCTTAGAGCGATCAAGATGGAGGGGGACAGGAAATATGTGGAAATTTTGAAGGAAGAAAACGAAGTGGAGAAGATATTTGTGCAGACCGGATTGGAGGGCGATGAGGGCATGGTGGAAATTTCTTCCGGGCTTAAGGGAGGAGAGAAGGTCATTACTTTTGTTCAGGAAAATTAAGACAAAGCCTATGTCCCTGATAAGGGTTGAAAATCTTTCAAAAACATACGGAGAAGGGGAGGTTAAAACGTACGCGCTGAAGGGCGCGTCTTTTGCCATTGAGAAAGGGGAATTCGTTTCAATCATGGGTCCTTCCGGAAGCGGAAAGTCCACGCTGATGCAGATCCTGGGGCTACTAGACAGCGCCAGCGGAGGGAGATATCTCTTCGAGGGCACTGACGTGACCCAGTTTTCGGAAGATGAGAAGGCCAAGATACGCAACAAAAAACTGGGTTTCGTTTTCCAATCTTTCAATCTTCTTCCTAGGACAACGGTCTATGAGAACGTGGAGCTCCCGCTCTTGTATGATGAAAATAAAATGGAATCCGATAATTCGGAAAAAATAAAAAGAGCCCTGGAGGCTGTGGGCATAAGCCATAGGATAAATTATCTTTCCAATCAGATTTCCGGTGGAGAGAAGCAAAGAGTGGCGATCGCGCGCGCCTTGGTAAATGAACCGGAGGTTATCTTCGCCGATGAGCCGACTGGAAATTTGGATTCCAAATCAGGTCTTCAGGTCATGAAGATTTTGCAGAATTTGAACGATCAAGGACATACGATCATTTTGGTTACACATGAGACTTATACCGCCCAACACGCCAAAAGGATTTTGTATATGAAAGACGGACGGATTATTGCCGATGATTTGGTGAAAAACAGGAAGATAGCGGATGGGGAAGAAAATCTTTTGAAATGACATTAAAACACAAGAACACGAGAACATTAAAACAAAAAATCCAAATCATACGTCCATTGTTTTAATGCTTTAATGTTTTCATGCTTTCATGAAACTGTTGTCCCCCATAAAAATATCTTATAAGAATTTGATGGCGGCCAAGTTCCGCTCCTTTTTGACGATTTTAGGAATCATCATCGGGATCGCTTCGGTGATCATCGTGATGTCTATCGGAGCGAGCGCGCAAAAATTGGTCCTGGACCAGGTTTCAGGCATCGGTTCAAATCTGATCGGAATCCTTCCGGGCGCATCGGAAGAAGACGGTCCTCCGGCCTCGGCGTTGGGAATCGTGACCACGACGCTCAAATACAAAGATCTTCAGGCGATACTCCAGAAAAAAAACGTTCCGAACGTGGTTAATGCCGCGGGATATGTAAGCGGAATCGGAACCTTGAAATACAAGAATTTTTCAGCCGATGCGAGCTACCAAGGGGTGACCGCCAGTTTTACCGATGTTGAAAATGTCAAAGTGTCCCAGGGCAGGTTTTTCAGCAAGGAAGAGGAGACTAGTTTAGCCAGAAGCATGGTCTTGGGATCCGACAGGGCTCAAGAGATATTCGCCGATCAGGATCCGATAGGCAAAGTCGTGACCTTGGGGAGCACGAATTTCACAGTCGTGGGGGTTTTGGAAAAAAGAGGATCGGTCGCTTTTTCCAATAGTGATAATATGGTCTATATTCCTCTTTTCACCGCGCAAAAGATTCTTCTAGCCATAGATTATTTGAATTTCGCGCGTGCCAAGGTAGACAGCTCTGAAAACTTGGGTAGGACGGTTTCCGACATCAAGATGACACTGAGGGAAAGCCATGGCATAACGACAGGGGAGGAAGATGATTTCTCGGTCAGGGATGCGGCCCAGGCCATCTCCGTTCTGACTAACGTCACTAATGTCCTAAAATTCTTTTTGGCGGGAATTGCCGCGATTTCCTTGGTCGTCGGCGGGGTGGGAATCATGAATATAATGCTTATCTCTGTTAATCAGCGCATAAAGGAAGTGGGGCTTCGCAAAGCGGTCGGGGCGAGGAACTTCCATATAATAATGCAGTTCCTTTCCGAGTCGGTCTTTATAACCGTAGTTGGGGGAGTTATAGGGATAATTTTTGGAAGCGCCGTTTCCCTGTTGGCCGCGATCATTATTTCGGCTCTGGGATATGAATGGGATTTCATAATTTCACCGCTTTCGATCGTCGTCGCTACGGGAGTGGCAGCGGCCATCGGAATGATATTCGGGGTCTATCCCGCCAAGAAAGCGGCGAAGATTTCCCCGATGGAAGCGCTGAGATACGAATAGGTTACATTAGTCATTGGCAGTAGGTTTGGTTTTTGGTCATAAGTCTTTTGGTATCCAATGACCCATGACTAATGACTTGTCCTACTGCCAATGACCGTGGTTACTAATGACGAATATTCTTTAAAGCTCAAGAGAACAAAGATGCAAAAACTTTTATTATCTATAAAATTGGCTTTCAAAAACCTCCATTCCAACGTTGGCAGGACTGTTTTGACTTTGGTCGGGATCGTGATCGGAATTACGTCGGTGATTTTAGTGATGTCCACGGGATCGGGCGTGAAGAGTTTCGTCTTGGGGCAAGTGGAGAGCTTCGGGACGGATATCATCCAGGTCGAAGTGAAGGTTCCCGCCACAGGCAAGACTTCGGCGGAAAACGCCACGACGCAGGCCATGGGAGTCCAGATAACGACTATGAGGATAGGCGACGCCGAAGCCATCGGCAAGCTTTCAAATGTGGATACTTATTATGCCGGGACGATCGGCCAGGAAATGGTGAGTTACCGCGGTGAAAACAAACGCACGCTGCTTTTCGGGGCGGGAGCTGATACTCCTAAGGTGGATGAGAATGCGAAATTGAAAAAAGGGGTTTTTTACACCGCGGACGATGACAGATCGCTCGCGCAAGTGGCCGTCATCGGATCGGATATCGAGAAATCGCTTTTCGGAGATGAAGACGCGTTGGGAAAAAGCATCAGGATGAAAGGTCAGAATTACAAAGTCATCGGGGTTCTGGAAAGCAGGGGAACCGTTTCGTTTTTCAATTTCGACGAAATAATCTATGTCCCGGTGCAGACATTGCAAAAGAAGATCCTAGGCGTCGATTATGTGAAATTCATTTCAGTGAAGATGAAGAACAAGGACTTGGTGGACGCGACCGCGGCGGAAATCACGGATCTCATGAGGAGGCGCCATGACATCACCGATCCTAATCGCGACGATTTTTCCGTCACATCCATCGAGGAGGCCAGGAAGACGATCGATAATGTTTTCAAGGCTATCAATATCCTGCTCTTGGCGCTTACGTCCATTTCCTTGGTTGTCGGGGGAGTGGGAATTATGAATGTTATGTATGTGGCCGTGACGGAGCGGACTTTTGAAATCGGACTTCGCAAGGCCGTGGGAGCCAGGGCGGAAGACATCCTCAGTCAATTCCTTTTTGAGGCGATTTTCGTGACGCTCTTGGGAGGGATTGTAGGGATAATTTTAGGACTTTTGATTTCGCTTCTGATTTCTTACGTCGTGTCGCTTCTGGGATATGATCTTTCGTTTTCCGCTACGCCCTTCTCGATAATCCTGGCTACTGGATTTTCCGTGGCGGTCGGGATATTGTTCGGGTATTATCCTGCAAAAAGGGCGTCGGAGCTCAGCCCGATGGAAGCCTTGAGGAAGGAATAGATAATAAATTTCTAATTTCTAATTCCTAATTTCTAATCAAATCCTCCTCTCCCTCCGGGAGAGGATGCCTGAAGGGCAGGAGAGGGAGCTATGCAAAACATAAAGCCGAAATTATCGAATAAGTCCCTGTCCAGAGCAAGAACATTGAGAAAAAACCAAACACCCCAAGAGGTTATCGTTTGGTCAAGACTTCGTGCGAAAAGATTCCATGATTTGAAATTCAGAAGACAGTACCCCCTCGGGAAATACGTAATTGATTTTATTTGTTTGGAAAAGAAACTGATCATTGAAATAGACGGATCACAGCATAAAGAAGCAAACCGCGAAAGTTATGATTTGGAAAGAAGTAGATTTTTAGAAAATTTGGGATTCAAAGTTTTGAGATTTTGGAATGACGAAATCAATAATAATCTTGACGGTGTATTTTTGAAAATAGATGAGGTTGTGGAATCAATATAGTGCCCTCACCCCTAACCCCTCTCCCAGAGGGAGAGGGGGATAAAAAAATGGAAATGAAAAACCCGCGGGTGGATCGATCGTATCGTTATACGAAAGATTCCCGCGGGTTTCGTCAAAGAAGCGCTTTGAGAAGTTGCTCGAAGTTATTCCCAGGGATCTCTACGAGTACTTTTTCAATGAGATCCTTTGGTACCATATAGTTTGTGCATGTATGTGTCCCTCTTTCCCCGTGTTTCCATGTGTAACCGCATGTACAGCATCGGCATAATCCTTTTGCTTTTGCTTCGGTGTTTAGGTGTTGCAATAAATCTTCCTTCGTTCGCATACTTCCTCCTTTGGCTTGTTTGAGCCTGTTTAGGTTATTTGGTTGTCCAGGTACTACGATATTCTATTATACTCCAAAATAGCCGAAAAGTCAACCCCGTAAAATTCTCCGCCAGCTGGCGGATCATCACGGGGCAGGGATTGTTCCGTCTTTAATTACGCAATATTTCACGAAAGATGCAAGTTGTCGACGTTTTTGAAATATGGTAAGCTGAAATCACGTCTAAATGGGGTTATTTGAAATTTTATACGTCGGTAATTGTATGATATTGATTTGTGCACCAAGCCGCATCCGTTCGGATGCGCGTTAAATAATTAAGGTATAAGCTCATGTCCGGTAGTGAAAATTCAAAAATATCGGGAATGTGCGAGAAGAGGTTGGTTGGGTAATTTTTTAAATAACTTTCATATCAAGAAATTTTTTTGAGCGAAGCTCATTTGAATTTCTACTACCGGACATGGAAAACGATGAAATAAGGAATTCGACGGATGAGGTTTTGGAGATCAACAAGGCCAAGCGGGACTTTAAAATCGAGCTCGCCCTGTTTTTCATCCTGGGGCTTCTTTTGGGAGTGACGGTGAAAACCGAAGCGGCTAAGAGGATAACGATAGGTTTCAATGATTACAAAATAGATGCTGCCGCAGATTCATATAACGTTTCGGAGATAAAAAAGAAGCTCGTGGAGGAAGCGAAAAATAATCCGTCCGGAGCGCAGGACCCATCCCTCCAGGGAGCCGGTGCGTGCCACTAGGACTGATAGGTTATAAATCAAAAAGATCATAAATAATAACTTATAGAAAAACTATGGAAATGGAAGACAAGAAAAGCGACATTCCTTCGAAGGAACCGGTTGAAAGGGAGCTTTCTCCTGAAGAGGTAAAAGAAAAGAAAATCAAGAACCTCGTTTCACTTTCGATTCTGCTTGGAGGTCTTTTGGTTGGAAGCTTGTTTGTTGATGTGGCGCAGATGGTTCGCGGAGGAGGATTTTCCCAGAAGATCCTCAATAAATCGGACGTTTTCAATTTGAATGGGAAGACTTGGGTCGCCTATGACGAACCGATGGTTAGGATCCAGGTTTTGACGGACGATACTTGTGAAAAATGTGCCCCTGATGAAGCTATCGTGGGACTCAAGAGGGAGATGCCGACAATCGTGAGCGAGAAGGTGGATGTCAGTTCCGAGGCCGGAAAAAAGCTCATGGAGAAATTCAACATAAGGACCATTCCTGCTTTCATTTTCTCCAAGGATATCGAAGAGACCGCTCTTTTCGCCCAGGCTCAATCAGTTTTCGAGCAGAAGGATAACCAGTATCTTTTGGATTCGGCAGCTGTCGGACTCCCGGTAGGAAAATACACCGAGACCCCGACGATAGATGAGGGGGATATCGTGGTCGGTTCCAGGGATGCCAAAGTCAAGGTCATCGAATATTCCGATTTCCAATGCCCATATTGCAAGCAGATGCATGAGTCGGTCATATCTCCGATGCTCAAGGAATACGGAGACAAGATCGCCTACGTATATAAGCACCTTCCTTTGAATTTCCATGCTCAGGCGCAAAATTCAGCCTTGGCCAGCGAATGCGCCAATGAACAAGGGAAATTCGTCGCCTATGCTGATAAGCTTTTCGCCGAGCAGGCCCAGTGGGGAGCCACCCAGGGTACGCAGAGCTTCAAGAATTATGCCAGGCAATTGGGGCTCAATGCTTCACAATTCAACCAATGCATGGATTCGAACAAATATGGCGACAAGATCGAGGCCGACGCCCAGGAAGCGCAGTCGTTCGGGGTTTCCGGTACGCCTGGAACTTTCGTCAATGACCAGTTTAATGGTGGAGTAGTGCCATACGAATCTTTCAAGGCTTCGATCGACGCAGAATTGGCGAAATAGTAAACTAGTTTTCAGGTGATAGTTTTTAGTTTTTAGGGAAATGCAAAAACTCGGTCTGGTCGGCCGGGTTTTTGTTTGCAAATGTCCGTTACATGATGACTCTTTGTCTTTTTTTGTATGGTGTTTTTTCATTCTGAGCGAAGCGTAGTACCCGTTTCACGAGCATAAACTCCGTCGAAGAATCTGCGCTTGACAAAGGGAATTTTTTCGGCTAAGATAAATCCATATAAGATCCATTTATGCAAAAACAGATCCAAAAATTCGCATATTCATTTTTTTGGTTTACCGGTTCGGCAGACCGTTTTGTTTTTGCGAATAATGGATAAACACTTCATCGTTCGAAAAAATAAGCCGGCCTGCCAAGGCCGGTTTTTTAGTTCCTTAATTTTTCTTCGAAACGCCGCGTATCCATTTTCAAAAAACAGCGATATTATTTTCCAAAGGAGGAAAACCATGTATCAAGGAACAGTCACAGTTGGAAAAAGTGTTATTCCGGTCAGCGTGAGATTTGTCAGTGTTGAAGTTGACATAATTTTCAATGCCGGCAGGGTGGCCAAGGTCGTTTTCAAGCCGCAGGAAGCCACTGATAATGACGATATCTGTAAGGATATCATTAGGGATTTTCGTGAACGTTGGGATAATTCCTTTTTTATGGTCGAGAATGGCAACATTATTTTCTTTTGCAGATCTGGCAATTTCGTTTTCCCCTTGGATTGTTCCAGGGAGGAAATCGAGACGGTGAAAAAGCAGATCAGACCTGGAAACGTGTGTTTCGAAGACAAACTCCTCGGATTCTCCCTCAATGCAGGGTGAAGACGAAAAAAGAGCCTCGCGGACAACGCGAGGCTCTTCAATTTTTTTATTTGACAAGGGTCCATATCGGTTGTAAATTGTATTTATGCAAAAGTATCAAATCTGCAAAAACGACAATAACGATAATGATGATAGTCTGACTAAGAGGTCGGTTTATTTTTGCGGGTAATTGAGAAAATCAATTTGCAAATAAAAATAAGCTGGCCTCAAGGGTCAGTTTTTTTGTTCTAAGATAATATTTAAAAATATGCCATCAAAAATTGAAAAGTACGAAGTCGCGGTCTTGGGAGGGGGGATAACGGGAAGTTCCATATTTTACGTCCTGAGCAAATACACGGATATCGAATCGGCGGTGCTCATTGAAAAATGCGCCGAGCTCGGGCAAATCAATTCAAGCGAGAAAAACAACAGCCAGACTTTGCATTTCGGGGATATTGAAACGAATTATTCTTTTGAGAAAGCCGCCAAAACCAACGAAGCGTCGGAAATGGTGTCGGCGTATCTGAAGTCGGCGGAAAGAGGATCGGCAAAAATATTCTCCAAATCCCATAAGATGGCGCTGGCTGTCGGGGAGAAGGAAGTGGCGGAGTTGGAAAAAAGATATGAGGAGTTGAAAAAGATATTCCCGGATCTTAAGAAGATATACAAGAAGGAAATCGGAAAAATAGAACCTAACATAGTTTTGGGCAGGAAGGAAAACGAAAAAATCGCAGCTTTGTATTCCGACAACAGCATCGTCGTCGATTTCGGGGCGCTGGCCGAGGATTTCGCACTCAAGGGGGAAAAGAACCGTGAAGATTTCAAAATCAAGCTTGGCACCAAAGTCGTTTCGATCTCGAAGGTTGAAGGCGGTTATGAGATATCGACCGATAAGGGAACCGTCTTCGCGGAGAAAATAGTCGTCGCCATGTGCTCCCATAGTTTGATGTTCGCGAAAAAAATGGGCTATGGTAAAGATTTCTCCATTTTGCCTGTCGGAGGAAATTATTATACTTCCCAAAAGAAGGTTCTCAATGGAAAGGTGTATACGATGCAGTCCGGCAAGCTTCCTTTCGCCGCTATCCATGGGGATCCGAATGTCCATAACGAGGACGAAACGAGATTCGGTCCGACCGCCAATATCATGCCTTTTCTTGAGAGAAACAATTTTTCCACGCTTTGGGATTTTGTCAGATCGTCGGTCAACGATACGAAGTCTTTTATAGCGTTGCTTCAGGTCGTGACCGACAGGTTGCTGTTCGGATTTTTGCTCAGAAGTTTCGTCTATGCGGTTCCGCTGGCGGGAACGATGGCTTTCGTCGGGTTGTCCAGGAAGATAGTGCCGACATTGGAATATGCCGATTTCAAGAAAGGAAGGACGAAAGCCGGAATCCGTCCGCAGTTGGTCGACAATAGGACCGGCAAACTCGTGATGGGGGAAGCTGAAATCATCGGCGAAGATATGATATTCCATATCTCTCCGTCGCCTGGTGCGACAGTGTGTTTGAGCAATGCGGCAAAAACCGCGAACAAGCTTATGGAATTTTTTGAGGGAAAACGCGCGTTTGATGAAGAACTTTTCAAAAAAGATTTGTCATCGAAGTAGGATCTTACATGATAGCTATAACAGTTTAATAACAAGAATATGAAATTTTCAAACCGATCATCCCGCCTGACATCCTCTCCGCTCTATGTTTTTTCGCGGAAGGTGAAGGAGCAGGAAGCTTTGGGCAGGGAAATAATTTCCCTGGGTCTTGGAGAGCCTTTTTATGACACCCCGGAAAAAATAAAGGAAGCTGGGATAGAGGCCATCAAAAACAACAAGACCCATTACAATCCGGCTGCCGGATCGATGGAGCTTCGAAAGGCGCTGGCAGCAATACACGGCGTGACTCCGGAACACATCTCCGTTTCTTCCGGGGCGAAGCCTTTTCTGGGAGCGGTTTTCTGGTCCCTTGTGGACGAAGGGGATATTGTTTATATGGCCGGACCATATTATCCGCCATTTTTGCAAATCGCCGAGTCTTGTGGAGCACAGGTGGTACTTATCGATACGAAGCCGACAGGTTTGCGATTGACTGCGGATTCCTTGAAGGAAGCAATCGATGCCAATGCGCATAATCAGAAAAAATCCTACATCATAATCAATTCTCCGAACAATCCGACCGGAGTCGTGTATGAAAAAGCGGAACTTGAAAAGATAGTCGAACTTTGCAAGGAGAGAGGAATTGCGATTATTTCGGATGAATGCTATGGGAAGCTCAGCGCCGATCCGGATTTCGGTTTGCGGAATTTTTCCGAGGACGTGATAGTCATAAATTCCTTATCCAAGTCGCACGCTATGACGGGCTGGAGGATAGGCTATGCTATTTGTCCGCCTGAACTGAATGTCATCGTCGGACGCTTTTTGGAGAATTATATCGGTTGTCCGTCTTCGATTTCCGATGCCGCGGCTTTGGTTGCTCTGAAAAGCGAGCCGCTTCCGGATCTCGTAGGCCAGCGGGAACTGGTCCACAGTTGGCTGGGGAGACTCGGAATACCGCACACCAAATCGGAAGGCGGAATATTTATTTTCCCGGATTTTGCCGAAATAATGAAAAAGAAGGGAATTTCAAATTCCGTCGATCTGGCTACCTATTTTCTGGAAGAGGCCGGAGTCGCTACGACACCAGGAATCTCTTTTGGGGAAAAATATGACACCCATTTGCGTATATCCTATTGTTTGAAGCCTGAAATTCTGATAGAGGCCCTAAAAAGACTTAAAAAAGTTATCTTATAAAATAGTGATGTCATGCTGAACTTTTTTCAGTATCTCCGGAATTGCATTAAATCTTAGATCCCGAAACAAGTTCGGGATGACATGGAATGTTTTTGTGATATAATAGGGATATGAAAAACAAAAACTCATTCGAAATAATATTTTTCGCCCGCGGAGGGCAGGGGGCAAAGACCGCTTCCGAGCTTTTGGCCCACGCGGCGGTACGCGAAGGGAAATTCGTGAAGGCTTTTCCGCATTTCGGCCCCGAGAGGAGCGGCGCGCCGACGAAGATGTTTTTGCGTATCTCGGACGATGAAATCAGGACCCAAGAGCCGATAGTCGATCCGGACGTCGTGGTGGTTATGGACGAAACCGTGATGGACAATGAGGATACGACGAAAAATTTGGACAGGAATGAGTTTTTAATCATAAACTCCAAACATCCAAAGGAAGAGATTAGAAAAAAAGCCCCTGATTTCAAGGGTGCTATTCACGCCGTCGACGGAACCGGAATCGCGCTTGAGCTCACTGGAAATCCTAATCCGAATTCCGTTCTGGTCGGAAAACTCGTCCAAGTTACGGGT
Organism: Parcubacteria group bacterium GW2011_GWC1_45_14; assembly: GCA_001001345.1. Lineage (GTDB taxonomy): Bacteria > Patescibacteriota > Minisyncoccia > Moranbacterales > GWC2-37-73 > UBA12053. The sequence goes on from LCKI01000012.1 coordinate 16,835, forward strand.
GTCGTATCTTTGGATGGAGTGACGGACATTTTCCGGGAATATTTCACGCCGAAGCTCGGAAAGGAGCTTACGGAGAAAAATATCGCCGCTATCCATGCGGGGCATGATTCTCTGTAAGCAGGGAATTTTAAATTCAAAATTAAACATTATCTAATCGCTTGGCGACGTTTAAATATATGGAAGAAGGAGCAGTTATTAAAAACGATATGGAAAAAGCCCCGAGGACCGGGGATTGGAGATATATGCATCCCGAGGTGGATGCTTCGAAATGTATCGGCTGTTCGACCTGCGTGCCGTTTTGTCCTGACGCCTGCATTGAGATGAGAAAAAGGACAGCGGAAGAAACCGAAAAAACCCCGGAGAATTTCAAGGAAAAGGAGATTGTCGATTTTGATTATGATTTTTGCAAAGGATGTGGAGTTTGCGCTTCGGTCTGTCCGGTCAAAGCGATTACGATGCGCAAGTAGCATGTATTATGTAGCATGTATAATGTATGGGAGATACAAAAATTAAATCATTTACCGATCTGAATGCGTGGAAACAAGGGCATGAATTGGTACTATCGATTTACGATATAACTGATAAATTTCCTGACAAAGAAAGATTTGGGCTGATAAGTCAGATGAGACGGGCTGCTGTTTTAATAACATCCAATATAGCTGAAGGTTTCAGTAGAAAAACCGTAAAGGAAAAGATGCAGTTTTATTCAATTGCCCATGGTTCATTAACGGAGCTTCAAAATCAGCTTTTGATTTCTAGGGATATTCATTATATAAACAAGCAAGAATTTAGTATGATTGCGGATAAAACAGTCATTGTCCATAAGTTGATCACGGGATTGAAAAAAATTGGAAACAATGCATAATACTTTATACATTATTCATGATACATAAGACATACTCCATACAAAATACCAAATACAACATACTGGCTCTTACTGGTGGTGCCGCTGCGGCTGAGGCGCTCAGGCAGATGGAGCCTGACGTTATGGCCGTTTATCCGATCACGCCGCAGACCCCGATCATCGAGACTTTTGCCAAAATGAAGGCCGACGGGAAAGTGGAAACGGAAATTATTCAGGTTGAAAGCGAACACAGTGCGATGAGCGCGGTCGTGGGAGCGCAGGCCGCGGGAGCTAGGACAGTAACGGCAACTTCTTCACAGGGTCTGGCACTCATGCATGAAATCCTTTATATTGCTGCCGGTCTTCGCTTGCCTTCGCTTATGTATGTGAGCTCGAGGGCGCTTTCCGCTCCGCTCAATATCCATGGGGAACACGGCGATGTGATGGCGGTGCGTGACAGCGGTTGGGTGCAGATTTTTTCGGAAAACGCCCAACAGGCATATGACCTGGGATTCATCGGTCTTAAATTGGCGGAAAAAACCAGATACCCTGTCATCGCAGTGATGGACGGATTCCATACCTCGCACACGACCGAAAGAGTCGAGGTCTTGGAAGATGCGGACGCGAAGGAGTTTGTGGGCGAATATTCTCCGGAGAAATATCTTTTGAATCTGGAAGACCCGATAAGCTTGGGGGCGTTGGCGCTTCAGAACACATATTTCGAATTCAAACTCGATCAAGAAAAAGGATTTTCCAAAATAAAAAACGAATACAAAAAAATCTGTAGCGAGTTTCGAAAAACTTCCGGCAGAAGCTACAAGCTATTCGATTCATATAAGTTGGACGACGCCAAGGAGGCGATCGTGATTTTGGGTTCGACCGCCGGAACGGCGCGCGAGGTCGTGGACAAACTCCGGGATGAGGGAAGGAAAGTGGGATTGCTCAGCATCCATCTTTTCAGGCCGTTCCCATATAAGGAAGTCGGCAAAGAATTGGCGCATATCAAAAAAATCGCCGTTTTGGACCGCGCGATGTCGGTCGGTGCCTATCCTCCGCTCTATACCGAAATCGTGAACAGCATCTATCATGCGACCAGCAGGAAAATCGATATAGCCAGCTACATCTACGGCCTCGGCGGGAGGGACACCTTCCAAAAGGATATCGAGAAGGTTTTCAAAGATTTGGAAGAGGGAGAGATTTCCGAAAAAATAAAATATTTGAAATAAAAATTGAGAAACTTTTTTTCATATGAATAAAAAACTTACAGAAAAATTGGCATCGGGACACAGTACTTGCGCGGGTTGCGGGATTCCGGCGATCGTCAGGACCGTGCTTGGGGCGACGGATGAACCCGTCATCGTGGCCAATGCGACCGGGTGCCTCGAGGTGACGACGACGATTTATCCGTACACGGCTTGGAAAGTTCCATATATCCACAACGCTTTTGAGAACGCGGCCGCGACCATTTCAGGAGTGGAAGCCGCGCAGAAAATCCTTTTGAAAAAAGGCAAAATCCAGAAAAAGGCGAAACTTGTCGTTTTCGGCGGGGATGGCGGGACATATGACATCGGACTCCAATCGCTTTCCGGAGCTTTGGAAAGGGGACATGATTTTCTCTATGTTTGCTATGACAACGGCGGATATATGAACACCGGAGGGCAACGTTCCGGGGCGACTCCCTATGGAGCCAGTACGGAAACCGAGCCGGCCGGGGAGCAGTCTTTCGGAAAAGCCAAACAAAGGAAGGATCTGATGGAAATCGTGGCGGCGCACGGGGTGAAATATTTGGCGCAGGCCTGCGTTTCTAATCTTCGAGATCTCGAGAAAAAAGCCAAGAAGGCTCTGGAAATAGAGGGCCCAACATTTCTGTTAGTGCTTCAACCCTGCACGCAGGTCTGGAAATTCCCAACCTCGCAATATGTCAGCGTCGGAAAATTGGCGATGGAAACGAACTTCTGGCCGCTATATGAAATCGAGGACGGGAAATACACCATAAACTATACGAATCCTAATCCTAAGCCGATCGAGCGATTTCTGGAGACCCAGGGGAGATTCAAGCATCTTTTTAAGCCGGAAAATAAGCATGTGATCGAGGAAATACAAAAGACGGTGGATGCGAACGTGGAAAGGTTGGTAAATAAGGTTAAAGAATAAATATTCCGATTTGTTTATGGGATTTGAAGACGGATTCAAAAATGAACACGAAAAGAAAAACGAATTTCTTATTGAGGAAATTCCTTATAAAGGGGGACAATCCCCTCATTTTGATCAAATTTTAAAAATCAGGGAGTATGTGAATGCTCCTATGAATAGCTTGAGTGAAATTACGAAAGACAACGTTTTGGTGAGCGGATGGCAGGTTCCGTGCCATTGTATCCTAGTGAAAGCGGAAAGTGGCGAATTGCAATTACTGCACGTTCAGCCGAACAAGTTGAGTCATTCGTTGCTTACACCTGAGCAAAACAATGCATTGAATGAATTTAAGACGAGAAACGCATCTGTAATTGTGGTATATAGTAAAAAAAGTTGGTTTGGCCATCACGATAAATCTGAAATAGAAGACAAGGGAATATTTTTTGAACGCGGTATAGCTATTGATACTTACGATAGATGGAGATTTCTTTATGATCCCAGTGTAAACGAAGTATGGATCGATATTCAAGATAAAAAAGTTTTACAGAAATACAAGGGATTCAAGGAAAAAGGCCCAGAGCTTGTCAAAAAAGCCCAGATTGGCTAGAATATGGGCTAGTGCCACCTTAGCTCCCCGTAAAGTCCGATAAATCGGACCACGGGGCAGGCAGTCTTCGCCAGCCGGCGAAATAAAAGGGAGGCGCTCATAATGTATAAAATTACGCCACCTTAGCTCAGTTGGTAGAGCGATACACTCGTAACGTATAGGTCGCCAGTTCGATTCTGGCAGGTGGCTCACTTTTAAAATTTTGCAGATTACAGATCGAACGTGAAGGGGTCGGGAAACGGAAGTTTCCCGCTGAAGGAAAGTATTGAAAACCGTGGGTTTTCAAGGAGCGAAGCGACGTGAGATTCCTGGCAGGTGGCTCAGTTCTTGTATAATGTATTTTGTATAAAGTATTATGTATGGCGCTTAAAGCGCCATTTTCTTTTTATAGAAAGTATTTTATACTGTATTTATACATGATACATCCTACTAAATACATAATACATGATATAAAAATGAAAACTTTTATCTGTGAAATCTGCGGGGACGCTTACCTCGGAGGGGAAAAACCGCACAGCTGCCCATATTGCGGAGCTAGAAGCGCTTTCATTAAGGAAGGAAAGGACGCTAATCCGGTCATCAACCAGCCGATGGAAATTTCCGAGCTTTCCAGAAAGAACCTTTTGGAAACGCTGGAATTGGAAACAAGGGCGAACGCGATCTATCTTTGCATGGCGGATAATGCCGATACATATGAGATCGGGACGATGTATAAAAGGTTGGCGTTGGTGGAATTGGAGCACGCCAACATCGTGAGGAAGTTTTTGAAAATAGAATTGCCGGAGCACCGAGAGGAAACATGCTCGAGCGAAGACGTCGAGAATTTCCAAAAGACGATCGAACTTGAAGAGCATGCGCAGGATATTTATGCCAAGTTCTCCAAGGAGGCCGTCGAACAGCCCTTGAAGATTTTTTTCACCGCGCTGACCCAAGCGGAACAGGACCATATAGAACTTATTAAAAACTACATATAGTTTTAATAAGTAATTTCTAATTCCTAATATCTAATTTCTAAATAATGCCAAATTTCTAATATCTAATTTTTTGAAATTCATAGATTGGGATTTCATTAGAAATTAGTAATTAGAAATTAGTAATTTTGTCATATGGTTTGGTTTTATACTATCGCAAGCGTGCTTATCGTCAGTGTCGTGTCTTTGATAGGCGTTATGACTTTGTCATTGGGAAAAAATACTCTCGAAAAGATTCTCATCCTGTTGGTCAGTTTTTCAGCCGGAACCCTTCTGGGGGACGCGTTTATCCACTTGATTCCTGAGTCGATGGAAAGCGGCAATGGCATGGTTTCCATTTATATCCTTTGCGGACTTTTACTTTTCTTCATTTTGGAAAAATTCATCCATTGGAGGCATTGCCATGAAACAGGGTGCCCTGAACATTCACACGCTTTGCCGTCCATGATTTTAGTCGGGGACGGATTGCATAACTTCATCGACGGCATGATAATCGCTGCGAGTTTCTTGATCAGTATACCAGTGGGTATCGCTACGACGATCGCGGTCCTTTTCCATGAGATACCCCAAGAAATCGGGGATTTCGGGGTGTTGGTGCACGGAGGTCTTTCAAAGGCCAAAGCGCTTTTCTATAACTTCGTAAGCGCCTCAACTTCCATCTTGGGAGCGGTTTTGGTTTTGGTTGCCAGTTCGTATAGCGAAGGAGTGGAATTTTTTCTGGTGCCTTTCGCCGCCGGAGGATTCATATATATAGCTACGGCCGACATAATCCCGGAACTCCATAAGCATAAATCCCATAAATTGTCAGAATCATTCAATCAATTGACCTTCTTTGTGGCGGGAATTTTCGTGATGTGGCTCCTTCTTTTCTTGGAGTAAATAAAGTGTTATAATGATACGTAGGAATATGTAGATGTCATCCTGAACCGTGTGAATGTCATTCTGAACTTGTTTCAGAATCCCAACGGGGCGCGCTTGATTCAGGATATAGATGCTGAAACAAGTTCAGCATGACGAATAGTAAAAAATCATGAAAGAGCTATTGGAAAAACTGGCTTCAATAAAGAATAAAATCCCGCTCCTGCGGGAATATCTTTGACGTCGCCAAAAAGGAGCAAAAAATAGCCGAGTTGCAAGAAATATCATCAGCGGAGGGATTTTGGAACGATCCGCAGAAAGCCGGAGAAGTCATGAAAGAGATGGAGTCGCTCAAGGGAGAAATCGCCGAATTGGCAGAATTGGAAAACAGACTGCGCGATCTTTCGGAATTCGTGGAAATGTACGAAACACTTTCCGGAAAAGAACAGGAGGAAATCTGGAAACAATTTGAAAATTTGAAAACTGACGTCGAGAAGATGGAGTTCAAGTCGCTGCTCGGAGGGGAATATGACAGAAATGATGTCATCTTGGCAATCCATAGCGGAGCGGGCGGAGTGGATGCGCAGGATTGGGCGGAGATGCTGCTTCGGATGTATCTTCGTTGGGCTGAGAGCAAAGGATATTCTGCTAAAGTCGTGGATGAATCGAAAGGGTCCGAAGCCGGAATAAAAAGCGTGACTGTGGAGATCGAAGGCGCATATGCCTACGGATATCTCAAAGGAGAAGCGGGAGTGCATCGATTGGTTAGGCTTTCGCCGTTCAATTCAGATAACCTTCGGCAAACATCCTTCGCGCTGGTGGAAATATTGCCGGTAATCGCGGAGATAAAAGAAGTTTCCATAAACCCCCAGGATCTTTTGATAGACACATATAGGGCATCGGGAGCAGGGGGGCAGCACGTGAACACGACGGACAGCGCGGTGCGGATCACGCACAAACCCACCGGAGTGGTCGTAACCTGCCAGAGCGAGAGATCCCAGATCCAGAACAGGGAAAGGGCGATGAAGGTTTTGAAAGCCAGGATCCATCAGAAATTTTTGGAGGAGCAGGAAAAAGAAAAGAAGAAACTCAGAGGTGAATTCCAGAGCGCGGAATGGGGAAGCCAGATACGTTCCTATGTCCTGCATCCGTATAAGATGGTGAAGGATCATCGGACTAAACACGAGACCAGTGAGGCCGAAAAAGTTTTGGAGGGCAATCTGGATGGGTTCATGGAGGAATATCTGAAATTTAATGTTAAGCGACCCTAATAATTCTAATAGGCACTCTAATGACACTAATTAAAATACGAATTCCATTCGAGTCATTCGAGTGTTCATTCGTAAATTAGAGTCGCCATATAAAAATGATAAAGTTTGAAAACGTCTCAAAAATATATTCAGGAAATTTCGTGGCCCTGGAGAATATCGATCTGGTGATCGAGAGCGGGGAATTCGTTTCGATCGTCGGCCAAAGCGGGGTTGGAAAATCCACGCTGCTTAAACTGATTTCGGCCGAAGAGCAGCCCACGGAGGGCAGGGTGTATTTCAATGAGAGGCCTCTGGATGTGATCAAGAAGAAGCATTTGCCATATTTCCGTCGCAACATTGGGACGGTTTTTCAGGATTTCAAGTTGCTTCCGCAAAAGACTGTTTTTGAAAATGTGGCCTACGCCTTGGAAGTGGCAGGGGAAACGAATGAGGAGATAGCGGAAAAAGTTCCTGAGATATTGGATATAGTGGGAATGAGCAACAAGATGGAGAAATATCCCCATCAGCTTAGCGGCGGCGAAAAACAGAAGGTTTCCTTGGCGCGCGCCCTGGTGCATAATCCCCAAGTGATTCTGGCCGATGAGCCGTCGGGAAATCTCGATCCGGTCTCTACTTGGGAGATAATGCAATTGCTTCTTAAGATAAACAGTCTCGGAACTACGGTCATTTTGGCTACCCATAACAAGGAAATCGTGGACAAG
>LCKI01000013.1 GCA_001001345.1 Parcubacteria group bacterium GW2011_GWC1_45_14
ATTTCACTGATTTCGGGTTTTTTCTAAAAAGCTAAATTGAAATACTCCCTAAAACCTATCACCTAACCCCTAGAACCCGAACCCTATGATGATGGCCAGTAAAAAACAAAAAGACTTCAAACAGAAATATTTCGAACCTAAAAACGAACAGCCCCAGCGAAGCGACGGCATGCGCGTCCCTCCGCATAACCTCGAGGCGGAACAATCCGTTTTGGGCTCACTGATGTTGGACAAGGACGCGATCATCAAAATTGCTGACCTTCTGAAAGTCGGCGATTTCTATAAAGACGCCCACAACCACATATATGAAATGATTCTCCAGCTCTATGAGGACCGCGAACCATTGGACGTGCTTTCCATTTCCAACAGGCTCGAAGAAAAAAACCTTTTGGAACAAATCGGCGGTTCCAGCTATCTGGCTTCCATTGTCAGCACCGTCCCCTCTTCCTCGCACGTGGTGCACTACGCCAAAGTCGTGCAGAAAAAAGCCCTGCTCCGAAGGCTGATCAGCGCCGCCACGGAAGTTTTGGAATTAGGATTCCAGGAAGGCGAAGACATCGAGAAGATCTTGGACCAAGCGGAACAGAAGATTTTCCAAGTTTCGCAGAAATATATCAAACAGGATTTCGTGCCTATCCGCTCCATTTTGGAAGCGGCTTTCAACCGTATCGACGAACTGCACAAAAACGGAGATAAGTTCCGGGGAATCCCGACCGGCTTTTATGATTTGGACGGCGTCTTGGCCGGACTTCAGAAATCAGACCTCGTCATTTTGGCCGCCCGACCTTCCGTCGGAAAACCTTCGTTCGCCCTGGATATCGCCCGCCACGCCGCCGTTCGCGAGAAGGTGGCAGTCGGAATGTTCTCCCTGGAAATGTCATCCGACCAGCTCGTAGACAGGATGCTGGCCGCCGAAGCGAAAGTCGACCTTTGGAGACTCAGGACAGGAAGACTCAAGAGCGAAGGCGAAGACAACGATTTCCAAAGGATCGGCGAAGCGATGGGAATAATGAGTGAGGCGCCGATTTTCATCGACGACACCGCTTCAGCCAACATCATGGAAATGCGAACGATGGCCCGAAGGCTCCAGTCCGAGCACGGAGTCGGACTCATCATCATCGACTACCTCCAGCTGATGGAAGGACGTGGAGGAGACAACCGCGTGCAGGAAATTTCCGAAATATCCCGAGCCCTCAAACAATTGGCCCGCGAGCTCAATATCCCGGTCATCGCGCTTTCCCAGCTGTCCCGCGCCGTGGAATCCCGCTCGCCTCAGATCCCGAAACTTTCCGACCTTAGGGAGTCCGGTTCGATCGAGCAGGACGCCGACGTCGTTTTGTTCCTCTACCGCGAAGACCGAGAAAAACCGGATACTCCGAACAAGGGAGTCGTGAAAGTCATCATCGCCAAGCACCGTAACGGACCTGTCGGCGAAGTCAACTGCTTCTTCGACCAGGCCTCGGCCAGCTTCCGTAATTTGGAAAAGATCCACACGGAAATACAGTAAATCAAAATGCAAAAATCGAAAATCAAAATTATTGAATTCGCTACGCTCATATATATCAAGATTGTCGCAAAGCGACTCCGAAATTTTAAATTTTGACTTTTAAATTTTAAATTATCATCGTGTATCCCAAATCCTTCCAAAAACTGATCAAGAACTTTTCTTCCCTGCCCTCCATCGGACCTAAGCACGCCGAGCGGTTGGTGCTTTTCCTGTTCAAGAAAAGCCAGGAGGACATCAAAGATTTTTCCGAAAACCTTCTGGATATCAAGAACCTGCAGTTTTGCAAAAGGTGCCATAATATCTCCGAAGGAGACATCTGCCAGATCTGCGCCAACGCCAAGCGCGACCAAAAGACGGTCTGCGTCGTGGAAGACCCATTGGACGTGATCTCCATCGAGAGGACGCACGCCTACCACGGCGTATATCACGTGCTAGGAGGAGTCATCACGGCCACGGAAAAAGACGATTCCCTCAAGATTCCGGACCTCTTCGAACGCATCAAAAAAGAAGGCATTGCGGAAATAATCCTGGCCACCAACCCGACTACCGAAGGAGATATGACTTCGCTTTACCTCAAAAGGAAACTCCACCCGTTGGGAGTGAAAATCACCAGACTCGGACGCGGTCTTTCGACCGGGGCCGATTTGGAATACGCGGACGAACTGACTCTCTCGGAAGCTTTGACAAACAGGAAAGAATTATTATAATAAGATATCGTTTCTGAAAGTTCTTTACACCGCATAAGCGGATTTTTTTACCCCCCCCAACCAAAGGAGAGGCAAGATGAACCAAGCTGCGAAAAAGCAGGATCCCGTCATCATATCCATGGGAAAAGAGGAAATTTCCATGGCTATTCCGCACACAGGCAAGGCCCTCTGCGTCGATCTGGCGACCTACCATCCGGACCTTCCGAATCAGATTTCGACTTCGGTAAATCTCAGTCAGGTCCACCATTATTTCGACGGGCATTTCCCGAACAAAGCCATATTGCCGGCGCATTGGCAAATCGAAATGATCGCCCTCAGTGCGGCGATTCTCATGAAGCTCCGCTTCCCTGAATTCGAAGGCTTCCCTGTCGCCACATCATTTGGTGATAGCCAGAAGTTTTCAAAACCGATATTCCCGCCCCAACAGATTGAAATCCTGACCTCCCTTACCCAGCAAAAGAAGATCCGCGGAAGCATCTTCGCCTATTTCGATTCCAAAATATATCTGGAAAACGGAACCCTGGCGACAAGAGTGACGAATCTTTCCGGGTCATTGATGCCGGAAAGATAGAAACGAAACAGAGCCATAAAGCCCGGCGGGAGGAATACTCCCCTGCCGGGCTCTCCTTTTACCCCTTGACAAAAGGGATAAAAAGGAGTATAATTGAAAATCAGTACCTTACATGAATGAATCTGGCAATAAAGCCATTTTCTAAAGAAAGGAGTTTCATATGGGTTGGGGAGTTTTCAGAAATGACACGATTGTCCGCTTTCCAAATTGGCTTATCCGCGGCATAGCCATGCAAAATAAGCGCGTGGCCAGAAAAATCCGCAAAGAAGCCATGCAGCAAGCATCTCGCCGGTTTTATTCCGGCAATTGAATTGGTCTTATCCGCCCATCCGGGCAACTTTCCCAAGGAGGAAGAAAATGATTCACAGTTCAGTTTGTACCACTGCAGCACTAAGCGCATCTTGCGCAGGAGGAAACCCCCTGGACGTGGCGAGAAAAATGTTCGCCGCGCTCAAGGAAACACTGCTGGAGGGAATGGAGGGTCCGTTCCCGATCCAGGAGAAACAGCTCCGGACCCAGACCCTCTCATCGATCAACAGGATTCGGATGGAAGTCAGAGTCTTTGAAGGTGAGATGGCCCAGGTCATCGTTGAACTGAAAAATGCCACCAATGACGTGATCAAGGAAATTATTGAGACCGTCATACTGGCAAAATAACAGCTATCCCCGTGGGCCCGCTCGAGAATCTTCTCAGCGGGCCTAAAATTTTATCCGAAAAATCGCACATCAAAAAACCCCGATTCTCATCGGGGTTTTCTTATATTCAAAGTTTTCAAGTCCCTATCACCTAAAACCTAATCCCTATAACCTAGTATTAAGCTATCTTGTTGATCTCAACCTCGGTGAAAAGCTGTTTGTGCCCGAATTTCACTTTGTATCTCTTCTTGGCCTTGTGCTTGATACCCCAAACCTTGTCGTGTCTTCCCTGCTTCACGATTGTCGCTTCGACTTTCGCTCCCTCTACCAACGGGGTTCCGACCTTCGCGTCCTTCTCATCACCGACGAAAAGCACCTCTGAAAAGGTTATTTTTGAGCCGTCTTCTCCTTCGATTTTCTCGACTTTGATCTTATCGCCTTCAGCAACCTTATATTGCTTCCCGCCTGTTTTGATAATCGCCAACATAGTATCTTCAAATAATGAGTTATTTCATACTCAGCTAGTATATACCATTTTTAGTACGGGTGTCAACCCTGTTGAATCGCCGTCTACGGCGCCGTTAAAAACGGATTCAACAGGGTCAATTATGAAGCCCCGCTTTTCGTTTGAAAAAATTATGTAATTTTTTCAATATTTTGTCAATGTAGACCTCGCCCTGACGGATCAGGCATATTCCTGACGCCTGGACTTCCGTGCGCCCCATAAGCATTCCGACCGCCTATTGCGTCCCTGAAATTATCGAAATCCGCAAATTTGAAATATTCAAAAACAAACCTTGTAATAGTATGCGTCGTGAATTTTTCTTGGACTCGTTTCTTTCCAGATAGATGGATCGGATATTTTTGAAAGGTTTTTTTGTTTGAAAATTTTTTTCAATATAACTAAAAGATAAGAAAGCTCCGATGAAAAAAGCACCAAACCGTCCCGGAAAAGTTTCCATGTTTCCAATTATAAATAAATCTGCCAGAAAACCGACTGATGCCGGCTATTTCTCCCCAAAATAGCCAGCAACAGTTGGTTTTTTGATTATCAAGCGAAGCGAGGGAAATGAAAGCAGGCGTTCATTTCCGAGCAAGCGCAGATAACAAATTGGTTTGGTACCCCGCGGCAAGCCGCGGAACCCGAAGGGTCCAGGGTTTACCCTGGGGTAAACACCAATTTATTTGAGCGCTCAAATCAAATCTAATTTGAAATCTGCGCCAAAGAAAACTAAAAAGGTCGAGGCCGGCAAGCCGCCTTATCGCTTGCGAAAATAATCAACCTAATAAACCTAATTATAAAAAAACATATGAAAAACATCCTCAAGAGTTTTTCCATCATCGTCGCGATCGCCGCGGTGGCCGGTGGAATAACCTATGCGATATTCAGTGACACTGACACGATTACAGGTAACACGGTCGGAACCGCGACTGTCGAACTCGACGCCAAAGGCGAAGCGGCTTCAGGCATCGTTTCCAAACCGATCGTGGCAACCAATCTCGTACCTGGGGAATACACGGATGATTTCCGTGGAGCACTCCATAACCAAAGCACTGTTGACGTAAAACTTTACATGTATCTAGACAATGTAGTCGGAGATGCTTGCGACAAAATCAACCTGACCATGACGACCGGTCATGCGGGTGGTGATGAATATGCCCGAACGATCCTTAACAACGTTGCGCTTTCAAGCATAGACACTCCGGCAGAACGCGTTGAGATCACTGGCGTTCCCCCATTTGAAACCGCGGGTCCAAACATCACCCAAGTCGTGCGTGAAAGAGCACAACTCGATCCTTCTGCGGACAACACTTATCAAAACAAGACCTGCACCTGGGACGAAGTCTTCGTTGCTGAATCCATCGCACCCTAGTTTTCCTTTGATGATAACTGTTCAGCAGACTGCCCGTATCTTGCGGGCAGTCAAACGGAAAAGTTATTTTAATGATCCACTCACATGCTAAAAAAAATACTGAAGATCTCAATCACCACACTCTTATTCACCTTCATCGCCATCGGGATCTTGGTCGTCTTCTCCGCCCTGCCGATTACGGGAAATCTGAAAGTATTCACAGTCCAATCCGGCTCAATGGAACCGGCCATCAAAACCGGGAGTCTGATTTTCATAAAGCCGTCTCCCAGCTACGGCATCGGCGACATTGTCACGAAAAAAGTCTCCGGTTCGAAAACCACAGTCACCCATAGGATAACCGAGGAAATGACTAAAGACGGTAAAACATATTTCAGAACCAAGGGCGACGCCAACGAGGGAGTTGATATGGAACTGACTCCCTTGTCTGACGTGATCGGGAAAACTATTTTGACTGTCCCCTACCTCGGATATCCGGTAAGTTTCGCAAGGACGACACAAGGGACAATCCTGCTGGTGATCATACCCGCGACCATAATCATCTACGAGGAAATTTCCAAAATCAGGTATGAAATCCAAAAAAAAGCTAGGTATAAAAAATCCTTGAAGGAAAGGGCCGGAATTAATCATGATATTTTTATTCAAAGGAAGGAAAATGTCGACGGCGTCATAAGATACGACAGAAAAAATAATTTATTCTCATAAGTCCGAAGATTATGCATGCCCAGGATCTTAAACCCGAAAGAAAAATCCGAAAATCCCTGACAAGGATAATTTTCACCATATCCTTTGTCTTTATTTTTTGCGGATATATGGGAACGCCCGGGACGAATTCTTTTTTTTCAAATGAAGATACGCTCTCCGGTAACTCGGTCTCGACGGGGGTCTGGATCCCTGAAATTTCGATGCAAGCAGAACCTGAGGATCCGGACGGCGAGAACGGTTGCTATGAAACCGCACCCTGCGTGACGCTCAGCTCGACTTTGAATGCGGATATTTTCTATTCGCTCGGCGACGGATATTCGCGATATGAAGGAAATTGCGTGGAAATACCGCATGGAGAATGGGATTTCTCCGCATACTCGGTCGACACGATCAATGAAAATTGGAAAAGCGACACCGTTTCCGAGCATTTTAAGGTTTGCACCGAAGCCGAAGTTGGGGACGTGGTCATCAATGAGGTGATGTGGATGGGATCGACGGAGTCGTCTTCCGACGAATGGATAGAACTGCGCAATATGACTGATCGCGAAATCGACATCGGGCAATGGAAAATCGAAAACGCCCGGTCTTCCAGCAACGACCTAATGATTCCGGCCAGCAAAAAAATCCAAGCCCACGGCTTTTTCCTGATTTCGAATTATCCGAAAACCAGCGCCAATTCAGCCCTGGATGTAGACGTCGACGAAGTGAACGCCAGCCTTTCCTTGGCAAATTCTGACAACGGAAATTTGGTCTTGAAAAATCGTGACGGAAAAACCATAGACAAGGCCAAGGGCGACGAATGGCCCGCCGGAATCAATGAAGATGGCATCAATCGCTCCATGGAAAGAAATGACGACCCGGGCGACGGCTTGTCGTCTTCCAGCTGGCACACCTGCTTGGACGACGACTGTAACGACACGGATTATTGGGACGACGAGGGAGACGACTATGGAACGCCTGGCCATCCCAATCTTTCTTCCTCCGACGAGGATGAAGATGAAAATTCCGAAACTCCGCAGCCGGAAAAATTTTCCACAATCCCGACTGGGGAAGAAAAATTGATCGAAGAGGAAAATAATTCTGATCCTGCTTCCACAGAAGAAGTTGTTGTTCCTCCCCTGCCTTGCGAGGACGAATTGAAAAAAGAGGAAACGGAAAACGATAATAGCGAATCGGACGCGGAAAAAGAGGCGGGTGATACCGATGAAGCCACAGTAAGTGAACCAGATAAAGCCATTGGAACGAATCCTGAGCCGACTGAAACCAACGAGGAAAAACCGGCAGAAGATGACAATGATGAAGCGGATGAGAGTGAAGATAAAGAAAGTGGAGGCAACGAAGAAGAAATCGCGGAAGTCATTTCGGATCCTTGATGGCGCCTCGAGATTCAGACGACAAAAAACCACCTCTCAAGGTGGTTTTTTTAATTCTAATTTCGAAAGATTGATTATTCCAAGACGGCCTTAATTCTCCTGACACCGGCGCTGGAAGCCTCCTCTTTTTTTATTTTGAAATTGCCAAGTTCTCCGGTGTTTTCCGCATGAGGTCCCCCGCAAATTTCCGAGCTGGCAACCCTGCCTTTGTCGTCAAAAACGGAATAAACCTTAACCCAGTCCCCGTACTTAGCCCCGAAGACTCCCATGGCATTCCTTTTGCGAGCCTCGTCCAAGGTCACTTCCTCAAAGGAAACTTTTAGCCTGGCTTCTATTGCCCCATTTACCAACTCTTCCACTTGGGCGATCTGCTTAGCTGTCATTTTCTCGCCGTGCGAGAAATCGAAGCGCAGACGCTCCGGGGTTATATTGGAACCCTTTTGGTATACATGGTCACCCAAGACCTGCCTCAAAGCCGCCAGAAGCAAATGGGTGGCAGTGTGAAGCCTCTTTGTCTGGTCCCCGCTGTCCTGGAGTCCTCCCTTGAACGCCCCGGCTGAAGCGGTCCTGGACTTCTCCTGGTGCTTTTTCAGCTCCTCGGCAAAATCCACCTCGTTTATCACAAACCCTTTTTCTTTGGCGATTTCCTTGGTCAGTTCCAAAGGAAAACCATATGTCTGGTAGAGATCGAAAACGTCCTTGCCGGAAATGTTCATCGCCGAAGCGGTCAGACTTTTCTCCAATTCATTCAGGCCCTTCTCCAAGGTCCTGCGGAATTTCTCCTCTTCTTTTTCCAACTCGTCGAAAATGCCCTGCTTGTTATATTCCAATTCCGTGTAGAATTCCTTGTGAAGATCGATCACGATCTGGGAAATCTCCTTGGCGAAATTTTTCTCGATTCCCAAGAGCCTTCCATACCTGACCGCCCTTCGGATAAGCCTTCGAAGGACATATCCCCTGCCCGTATTGGATGGAAGGACTCCGTCGGAGATGATGAAGGTCGAAGCCTTGATATGGTCCGCGATGATGCGAAATTCCCTTTTATTCTCTTCGTATTTTTTTGTCGAAAGCTCCTCAATCTTTTCAAATATCGATGAAAAAAGTTCCGTTTCGAAAACCGTGCGCTGTCCGCCCAGGACCGCTAAAGTCCTTTCGACTCCCATCCCGGTGTCCACGTTCGGTTTGGCCAATTTCTCATATTTGCCTTCGGCGGTTTTGTTGAATTCCATAAAAACATCGTTCCAAATTTCAATCAGCCTGAAAGAGTCCACCAATTCCCCGAATTTCCCTTCCACTCTGCCCTCCTCGGGTCTCGTATCATAGAACATCTCAGTGTCTCCGCCACAAGGACCGGTCTCGCCGGCTATCCAGAAATTATCATCTTTCCCAAGCGGGATTATCCGCACATCCCCCCTGATGACTTCGTCCTCGCCGGCAACCTCCACGCCCATCCCGATTTTCTTGAAAGTTTCTTTCCAAACCGAAATCGCCTCCTCATCGCGAGGAATCCCGTCCCCGTCTGCCGACGAAGCAGGTTCGCCCTTAAAAACCGTCACGTACAATCTTTTCGGATCAAGTCCGAGTCCGTTTTCCTTGTCTGTTAAAAACTCGAAACTCCAAGAAATCGCTTCCTTTTTGAAATAGTCACCGAAACTCCAGTTTCCCATCATCTCGAAAAAAGTCAGATGTCGATTATCGCCCACGTCATCGATATCTCCGGTTCGGATGCATTTCTGCACGTTCACGACCCTTTTGCCTTCAGGATGCTCCTGCCCCAAAAGATACGGCACCAACGGGTGCATTCCCGCGGTCGTGAAGAGAACCGAAGAATCTGTTTCATTGGGAACAAGCGACGCCGAAGGGATTATGGCGTGATTCTTGCTTTCGAAAAATTTGAGATATTTTAATCTGAGTTCTTGAGCTGTCATACGAACTAGGTTATGGGGATTAAATTACGAATTATAAAAAATGCGGATTTATTTGGCTCGCTTTATGATATCCTCCAATTTCTTCCAATCATTCCTATCAAGAGCCAAAAAGAATTTTTCTTCGCGACTAAGCGCTTCCACGATTTGCTGCGGGGTCATCGATTTGGCGTTTTGCTGAATCTTATTGACTCGTCCAAGCACGAAATCATTGAGTTTTATATTTTTTTCCCTGGCCAAATCCTCCACGATTTTTTTCAAATTCAAATTTGACATATCTTTAACCGCTTACTTATTTATCCGGTGCGAAACGCTACCTTATGGCTTTGGCAATCAATCCGCCAAGCTCCTGGATATCCTTAGTGGAAAGCCGCTCGACTATATTATCCTCCTTGCGAAGTTCACCGATCACATCCGCCACATCAAAATCCGTTCTGTTCACATTGACTTCCCGCTCCAACGCCCTGAGTCTTTGCAAAGCGAAAGGCGAAAGCTTTATTTTTTTATCCTTCAAAAAATTATCCACCGTCGCTGTCAATTTGATTGCCATTATATTCATCCGTTAACGATTATTACATCCCGGCTATTTCCTTCTTCAGTTTCTTGATGTCCTTTGCCAGATTCACCTGGGAGAGGTTGAGTTTTTCCAACTCGACCTTGTTTTTCTCCAACTCCATCCGCAAAAGATCCATTTTTCTCTTCGCCTGCCTCATTTCCATGTCCAGCTGGGTCCTCTTCTGCTCGTTTTTCTTATACTCCCCGTCTTTTATCAGGGCGTCCATCTGGAGCCTGTGCATTCTCGCGGTAACCTGCGGGTCGACATTCTGGTTTCGCATAATGGTTTTGTTTTTTAATTTCTTATCATCCCGCCTCCCATGACCTCCCCTTCGTCCGAATAAAAAACCGCCGACTGCCCAGGAGTGACCGCCTTTTGGGGTTCTTTAAATTCTACCATATAAACCTTTTTTTTACCCCGTGAAATAATTTCGCCTTGCGAAATTCCCGCTTTGCGGGATTTCACTGGGTGAATTATACCACGCACCAGACTGTGGCGGTATCGGATTTTCACGTTGGTTTCGAGCGGCAACTGCGGCTCATCCGCAAGCCAATTCACGTTTTCCACCTCCATTTCCGTTCGGAAAATAGCCCCGTCCTTTTCATCATTGGTGACAACCAATTCATTCTTTTCGAAATTCCTGCCTACGACATAATAAGGCCCGGTTCCGCCGATATTAATCCCTCTTCTTTGCCCGATAGTATAAAGCTGAAGACCTTCGTGCTTGCCGATCTTCTTTCCTGAAGTATCGACAATATCCCCGCCTTCGAGCTGCATATTCCTCTTGATAAATTCCGTGGGATATTTTTCCGGAGTGAAACAAAGCCCCTGCGAATCATCCTTATCAAAAACGGGAATCTCCATCTCCTTGGCCATTTTGCGGATCTGAGGTTTCTTATATTTCCCGACCGGAAAGATTATCCTGCCAAGATGTTCTTGTCTGAGATTATAGAGAAAATAGGTCTGATCCTTTTCCTCGTCAGTTGAGGTGTACAGGTGATATTTCCCGTCGATCATCTTCACGTCCGCATAATGCCCGGTCGCTACCAAATCAGCATCCATTTCCAACATCTTCTTGAAAAGAAAATTGAATTTGATCTTTTCATTGCAAGTGACGCACGGATTCGGAGTCCTGCCGGCCTTGGTTTCAGAAAGGAAATAATCTACCACGTCGCGCTTGAAATCATTGGCAGCATTCACCGTGTAAAGCGGAATGCCGAGTTTGTGGGCGACCTTTCTGGCGTCCTCCTGCGATTCCAAGGAACAGCACTTGTTTTCGCGCAGCGCGTCGCTTCCGGGCTCCTTCCAAAAGTGCATGAAAACCCCCACGACGTCATAGCCCTGCTTTTTCAATATGGCGGCCGCCACGGAAGAATCCACTCCCGAAGACATGGCCACAATGACCCTTTTTTTTGCCATGTTTATACTTGAGTGAAACGAGAAGTCATAAACATGAGCATCCCGCATCAATTCTTTCAGTCTTATTATAAACTTGCGCTTTCTCCGAGCCGAAGGCGCTTCCGAGAATTACACCCGCAAATATCCCTTTGCCATATCCGGAATTTGGTGCGGGACGACTCATTCATATCAACTATCATCTTACCACCGTTTCTCGGATTTGTACACAAAAAACCTGCTCGGAAAAAGCAGGTTTTTTTGAGGTTTTATTGCTGTTTATCTCCGCTTTCCTTGGCCTTTTCAATGGCCTGGCGGAGATCGCCGAGGTTCACCTGGGGCCTTTCCTGCTTGGATTTGAATTTCTTAGGAGCGATATGTTGCATTTGGGAAAGAGACAACGGTTTCTCGCTCGAAGCATAGGATTTCGTGCTCACAACCCTTTCCGCTTTCGGTTTGAATTTCTCCCTCACGATCGGCCGTCTCTCGAAATTCTGCCTAGGTATGACCGGGACCCCTTCAGCCTTCTTCGCTTCCTCGCGCTCCTTGGTCTTGGCTACCGCCCGCTGGTAATCCTTGAGGCATTCTTTGCAGAAAGTAGGCCTCTTGCCGTCCGGCTTGAAAGGTATCCTAATATCCACCTCGCAGGAAGCACACTTGGCGTCATAGAGGACTTTTTCCTCCTGGACGCTGTCCATCTGCTCTCGGACGATCGGTGCCGGTCTCGGGACGTGTATGGTCGAAGGACCTGCGCTCGGAGCGGTCGGAGCGACTTCCTCCTCTATCATACTCGCATGGTCATAGGCTTTTTTCTCCGGAAGAACCATGCCGCTCCAAAGGGCGATCTTTTCCTCCACTTCGTCCTTGGGCATTGTGTATCGTTCGCGGGACGAGGCGATGACCTTCTCAACATTGTTTTCTGTGTCCCCCAAAAATACCGGCGGAAGCACAATGGCCGAAAAAGCGTCCCCGGCGATGCCGTCTATCATGAGCTTCAAATAGATATTGTATTTGGGAAGATTGACTATGTCATTTTGCATAAAAACAGGCTCGAATTCCTTTTCCAGAAATTCAGCGTCCGTCGCTCCCACGCGGAAAGAGATTATCGTTCCGGCGTTTCCGAAAATAGCGTCCCTCACCTCCTCGTCGATCTGCGTGACATATTGGTTCGCCAAAACAAGGTTCAGATGGTATTTCCTGGCTTCCGAAAGGATGTTGGCAAAAGAAAGCGTCGCGAAATTCTGGAACTCGTCGACGTAAAGGTAAAAATCCTTTCTGTCGTCTTCCGACATATCGACGCGTCCCATGGCGGCTAACTGGATTTTGGTGATCATCATCGCTCCCAACAGGGCGCTGGCATCCTCCCCGATCCTTCCCTTAGAAAGATTGAGGATTAGGATCTTCCTTTCGTCCATGGCTTTGCGTACGTCGAAAGTGGACGTAGTCTGGCCGACGATATTCCTGATCAGTGAAGTCGAAAGGAACTGACCGACCTTGTTCTGGATCGGAGAAACAACTTCCTGAAGCACTCTTTCATTCCACTTCGTGAACTCTTCCATCCAGAACATCTTCACTACCGGATCGCTCACCTTGTCGACGACTTTCAGCCTGTACTTCTTATCCACCAAAATCCTGGTCACTCCCAAAAGGGTGCTTCCGGGATATTCCAAGAGTGCCAAAATTGCGTTGCGGAGTATATATTCCAAACGAGGTCCCCAGGAATCCGCCCAGATCTTTTTGAACACTCCGATTAGTCCCGAAGCGACCAGATGCCTATATTCCGGATCGACTTTTTCCATCACATTGAAGGCGATCGGGAAACTCTGGTCCGCCGGGTTGACGTATATGACATCATTGATGCGATCTGCCGGAATCGACTTGATCAACTTTTCCGCCGTGTCGCCGTGCGGATCGATAAAACATACCCCATGGCCGTTGCGGATGTCCTGCACTGCCATATTCTCCAAAAGGTTGGTCTTTCCCATACCCGTCTTTCCGATGACATACATATGCCTTCGGCGGTCGTCCGTCTTTATACCGAAAACCCTCTCCTGGTTGCGGAAATTGGTTTTCGCGAAAAATGTGATTTCGTTTTTATTCATGATAACTAACGTTGTAGTTAATTTATTTAAAGCTTCTTTCCTTTATCATCCTTTATTCTATCGGCAGATTTCCCGGAGCCCCTCCGCGTTTAGAATCAACCCTGGCTAGAGTAGGCGCCACTACCGACATGTCAGGAAGGTGATATATCGTCGCCAGTTCCTCCGTGCTCATAGTGAACTTCACCCCGTCCAAACTGCGCCCCCTATATCTATGCAGTATCTTCCTTTGCCTATATCTGAGCCTGGATTTTTTCCATACGAAATTGGCGAAAGTCTTGGAAGCGCTTTCCGGCTTAAAACCGTTCATGTTCTCATCGTTGAATTGCTTGATCCCCCCAAAGAAAGCAGAAACATTGGATTTATCGAAATTCTCCCTCCGGCCGACCAAAATAAACCTCATCTTGGTCAAAAACTGAAGCTTACCAAGGTTTTCCTCCACGGCTTTGAGCACATCCCTTTCCCCAGGAGACAAGCGGAATTCCAAAGGCTGTTCCTCCTTTTTTTCTTTTTTGGAAAATTCAACCGGATCAAAAAGAGCGGACCAAAGGTTGGCAAAAACGTCATGAATATCGCTCCAAAGGTTTTCCAGAACCCCTTCCGTCTTCACTTCTTTTCCCTTGAGTTTTTCCACCAGCTTCCTGCCTTTTTTGGCGGCCCAAGACGGAGAATGCGGAGATATTATCGTCTGAAGCCAAATTCTTTGTCCCGGAGGAAGTTTGCCCATAGTCTCTATGAGTCCGGAAAGAGGATCGATCATTTTTCCCGTCACGCTCTCCTCAAAATTTTTGTATGTCCTGATCGGAAAGGCGTCGTCTTTCGTGAATTCCAAGTCAGAACCCCAAAGATCCCATTTTTCATTGGGTGTGAGCTTTGGAACGTCATCGACATAATCCGGAACCTCCATGATCACGCAATCCGGATATTGGGCATAAAGATGAGCTTCCACAAGGTTGCGGAAATTTCGCGGAGTCCTGATGTAAAAATGGACTTCCCCTCCGTCGCTCACCAATTCCAAAGAAAACTTGGAGGGCACTTGCCCATCCAAAAATTCCTCCAGGACATTGAAGCTTTTTTCCACTCCTTGCATACCGAAATACAAAGCTTCCATCGGCTTGGGGCTTTTCTCGATATCCTTAGGTGGGATTATTTCCAAAAGGACGTAGTCGATCGCACCCGCAAACGCCCCGTTGATGTGGTCCATCCAAAAGATCTTGAAGACCATATAAAACGGGACAGGCAAAATCCAATACCAAGTATTGGAAAAGACCTGTCCCGCTGATTTTAATGAGACCAAAGTCTCACGAAAGGCTTGAGCTATTATCTCCATTTTATTTTTGTTTTTTAAAATCTAAGAGAATTGTTAGCGTTTCCGATCTATTTGCTCGTATATTTCCCTTCTTTGGTTTTCTTGAAATAATTGTTCAGATTTATGATGACGGTGGATTTTTTCACCTGCCTGACTTTCAACACTTCCTTGATTATTTCCTCCCTTGTCATGGCGGCCGGATATTTCTTCAAGATATCCTCCAAAACGTCCTTTACCGTGCCTTTTTCATAACCCCACTCGGCCAGAGCGTATATGCCCCTTCCCACGAGCACGAATTTCTTGTCTTTGATCAATTCATTGTGCACCGTCTGAGGGTGCGTTTTTTTCTTATTCAGTCCGCTCTTGTCTATCTCTTCGGCGATGTCTTTGAAATGCATCGGCTTGCCGTCTTCTTTGAGTATCAAATAAGCCTTATCCCTGGTTCCCTTCGGGTTCACTTCCTTCCATTTGGCCAATCCCCATTTGCCGAAAGTATTTTTCTTTATCTCCTTCGACACTTCCAAATAATCCAGCAATTTCTTTTTCTCGATCTTTTCCTGAGCATGGCTGACTGAAAATTCATCAAAAAGAGCTTTCTCGCTTACGGGAGATTTTTTCTTCTTAAGGATCTCAATGACTTCATCCTTGATCCTCATCCACTCTTCTTGATCGAAATCCGGCAACATGAAAGCTTTTTTGGAGACTCCCTTTATTTCAAATTCCTGGGCATCATCAAGACAATCGAGAAAGAATCTCGCAGCTCCTTTTTGCTTGCTATCAGCTCCGCCAAGCTTCTCCAAAAGCTTTTCTATTTCCATTATACCACTATTTGACTCCAGGGTAAACTCGATTTTGGAATGGACTTGCGACAAAACAGGCGCTTGCGACTTCGCTTTCACCTTTTTGCAAACCTCCCTGATCACCTGCCTGACTCTTTCCCTGGTGATACCGAATTTTCCTCCGATTTCCTCAAGCGTAGCCACGCCTGCTCCTCCGATACCATACCTGCCCCACACGATTTCACGTGACCTTTGAGGAAGATTGGAGGTTATATTCTCGAGAATTTCAACGAAAGATACCTCTTTGTTGTTTTTGGCGCTATTGGAGATATTGCTCATCTTTTTATAATAAAATTTAACCTTATTAAAGCTTCATAATATATTACCACATATCCTTTTTTTGTCAATAGTACTCGGTAATACGAAAATCGGAGGCCTATCTTCTAAGCCTCCGATCCGAAATCTTCAATTTTTTCAGGTTTTTATTGCCTTATTTGCATCCCGTGTTCCGCTTCAAGACCTTTGGTAATCCTTCCCATAGTTTCCTCTATTTCAGCGCCGTTCAAGGTCCTGTCGTCCGCTCCAAGCATCACATGGAAAGCATAACTCGTCGAGCCATCAGTAAAATCAAACATATCAAAAAGGTCGGCATCCAGAACTATGTCTCCTCCCAGGTCCTGGATGGCCTGCAACAGGTCGTCCACGCGCATGGAATTTTGCGAAACCAATGAAATATCCCTGGT
The DNA here is from genome assembly GCA_001001345.1 of Parcubacteria group bacterium GW2011_GWC1_45_14. Taxonomy (GTDB): domain Bacteria; phylum Patescibacteriota; class Minisyncoccia; order Moranbacterales; family GWC2-37-73; genus UBA12053. The sequence continues at coordinate 16,177 of LCKI01000013.1, forward strand.
GACAGTCGGGTACTTTCGAAGTGGCTTATATTCCATTTCCGCATCGGAAAC
>LCKI01000014.1 GCA_001001345.1 Parcubacteria group bacterium GW2011_GWC1_45_14
TTGACGTTGCCCCCGGGCTGCATGACCGCTATCGTGTTTTCCACGATTCCAGTTTCCGTGCGGTATGGCGCCCTGATCACACGAAGAACCCTCTGCGGAGAAAGTCCGTAATATTGCATCTTAAACTTGGAATGCTCCGTCCATTCATATTTTCCGTCGTTTTTCGGTCCTTTGTTATTCATACTGTTGGGTTTTAGGTGATAGGTTCCAGGTTTTGGGTTTTGGAAAATTTTATGCCAAATGAGTTTCCTTGCTGTCTCCCTTAACATCTTTCCATATTTTCTTAAAAACTTCCCTCATATTATGGGCAAGGACGGCGTCGTGTATTTCCACGAGATAATACGGCTTTTGTCTTGTTATGATCATGACCATATAATCCCCAATTATCCAAAAAGAAGACGTGAAATCCAGATCTTTCGCCCAAAACCGAATGTTCCGCTTTTCATCAAATTGCTTTTTCAATTTCTTTTCCACTTCGGATTCATTGCTGAGCAAATTCACTTGAAGCTGGTATTTTTTCCAAGCCCAGTCTATGAATTTCCGATATTGCTGAGCAAACGAATGATCCTGAAACCCCCAACCGGTCGCGTCATGCTCCCTGGCGCTGTCATTCCATTTGGGCATTTGCTGATACATAAAATCCTCCAAGTCGCTTTCTTCGATAAAGCGTATCTTTGGGATTGCGTACGATTTGCTTTGCGGTATTTTTTCCAATTCCTCGGCAAGTTTGCTTGCGATTTTTTTCTTTTCTTTTAATTGCTCCTGCTGGCGATAGAACATTTCCTCAACCTGCTCGGACGAAGCAGGCGAAAAATACAAGATCTTTGCGGAGATATCTTCCACGACCAATCCTTTTTCCTTGAGTTGGCCGAGAACCGCATACACCGTTGAGCGATTGATACTTGTGGCTTTGGCAAGCCTCGCCGGGGTGGTTTTGCCCTGCCCGAACAAGGCTGAATATATTTCAATCTCCTTGTCCGAAAGCTCCAATTTTCGAAGTAATTCTTGAATCATGGCTGTTTGTCATCCTTATTAGTATTGTCATTCCGGACTTGATCCGGAATCCAGGCTCTGGTTCCCCATTTTCATGGGGGCGACAACTTTATTATATATCTTTGCGTGTCGTTTGTCAATATTTTGTCAACACATTTTTTATCTTAATATAAAGCAATATTTGGCGATATTCTTAGTATTTTTCACTATATTATTGACTATTTGATAAATCTTTTGTATAATCCCCTGTCACGGTTCATTAACAACCTACAAGGAGGATAACCATGAAAAATGTAACGCCTATGGCGGAGATTATTTTTGACGAAGTCAATAGCCGGACTGAAAAAGAAGCAAGGAAAAAACTCGAACTTTTACCAGAAACTCAGGTGCAGAAAACTCATGGATTCAAGGTTGTTATCTTGAACCCGCAAAAGATAAAGGTTAAGTCCTGGATTGCCGCGAAAACCCGTTTTTTGGCGGACATAAGGAAAGAATTGGAAGTGAAACCGCTTGCAATCGCGCATCTTCATTTATGGAGTGAACTTTCCAAAAAAATGGGCTTGTTCCGCTTGACCGTAAACAAGGAGGGCGGGGTAAATGCGGACAAGGGCGCACTGGAAGAAATAACCAATACTGCATCTTCAAAACTTAAGACGAGAATACTTCAAGCGGGGATGTATGCTTTTGGGGGGTTAATATTAGGCTTATTAATGGGCGCCTTCATTGGTATTCCTTTGTCTGAGATATCAGATGCAAACGATATTATCGCAGAATTCCTTATGATTATCGCAACATCCAGTTGCATCGGTGGCATGACTGGCATTGCCTTATCGATATGGACTTATCTTAAAGCCAAGAACAAACTCCGCCAACAACATGCTGATCTTCATATCCTTTTTCCCAACATGCGCAGCCTCCCTGCAAGAACTGGCACCAACATCGCCATAGACTTCGTCGATCCCCCGGAAAATATCCAGTCTTTGCTTCTGAAACTGCAGAAAGCGCATTGCTTCGATGAACTGCAAGTTGTCGCCCATCCGGATGCGTTCAGCGTCGATCCATCAAAACAAGTGATGGCGTGGGCCGACCCGATCATTACGATCGTTCGTGGCGACTGCGTTGCGGTTCTTGCCCAATATGGAGACTTCCCGCAAGAGATACGATTGGAAGAAATTATTTCATCGCTAGATTTTTTGCCTATCGAGTAGCTTCCAACTGATGGATTCAAATCAAAAGCCGCCGGACAGCGATCCGGCGGCTTTAATCCTATTTCAAGGAGATCGGTTATGAAAACGAATTGCCCGCATTGCAATGGAGAAATCGTCATTCAAACGCGCTGTTGTAACGGAGACGAAGCGATATCCGGAATCCATACCCTGGCTGAGCATGAAGCGAATCAAGAGGAGCGAAAAAAGGAAAATGCCAGAAAAATGCAATATGACAGGGATTTAGAGAATTATACGCTTCAAAAAACCGGCAGGGTATTTGAGATAATCTCACAACTTGATAAAAAAACGGAATCAATACTCGAATTGTTTCAAAGCGTATTATGCATCTGGATCGTTGGGTTTGCGATTATCCTATTCACAAGATATGAGTCTTTTGCCATCAAGCACTCCCTCTTGATATTATCGCCAGTGATTTTTTGCGGTATCATATCTATCTGCTTATTTATTTCAAATATAATATTCTTCATATGGAAAAATATATTGAAACGATCCTTCCACATCCAGTATCCCGAATATGAAGAATTCAGATGATTTTGAGTATGCGACAACAAAAGCCGTCGGACAGCGATCCGACGGCTTTTTTTCTTCCCCTCCGATCACTCCTCCATACATAAAAGTATTGCAAAAAAGTGCATATGCACTAAATTGACATACTTATATTATTCGGATCATAGCTTGAATTTGTGTTTCAATTCCTTCTCGTGCAAAAGGGTTTCCACCGTCAGAACCTCGATAAATTTCTCCACGCGGTAGATTTCCGCCAAGAAAAGAATCTCATCTTCACATTCATACGGATAAATCCAGGCGCTTTTCTGAAGCTGATGGAATCCCAATTCCTTTACCTTTTCCCGCAGGGCATTTCTGGCATTGTTGTAAACCTTAGGACGGGTCGGAATATCGAACATCAGGACTCTCCATTTCCCATCCCACTGCTCTGGTTCCCTGATTTTGAGTTCCTCGAAACAAAAATCTTTCACTCTCTTAACTCCCTTGTTCGTAAGCTGCACTCTCGTTTTGCCGTCTTTTTCCCGGATGACTTCTATAAGCTTTCTGTGTTTCAAAGTATTGAGCGCGGTCTGCACCTGCCTTTTGGAATATTTCTTATATCTCTTGGTTCCTTCCATCGCGGAAAACATCGCCGGCGCAAGCGCTCCCACGAAAACCACCCCTCCCATCGCGAGGAAAGCCAAGGCGAATTTGGCCGCCGTGGCCTTTTTGCTATCGGAATACAAGAAACCCTCGATTATTTCCTTGAATGTTTTTGATTTTTTTTCTTTGTCCATCTCTTTAGAGTATATGACCTCCCCATATGCCTAGTTTACCATTTTTTTATATTGATTACAATTTAGTGCATATGCACTAAATTGACATATTTAACAATAGGGGGGGGTGGTGGGAAACAAAAAATAAACGATCCCACGAGCGGACAAGTAGGGTTTATTTTGATTTTATACCACGAAGTGCAGCCACCCTTTCCTCGATCGGAGGATGGGTCATAAAAAGTTTCATCATTTTCTTTCCTTTGAAAGGATTCGCGATATAAAGATGCGCAGTGGCGCGGTTGGCGGCTTCGAGCGGTTCAGTGTCGCCTGAGATCTTTTCCAAAGCGCGGGCCAGTCCTTCCGGATATCTCGTCAAAAGCGCTCCAGAGGCGTCCGCCAGAAATTCCCTCTTCCTGGAAATCGCCAATTGCATCAGCATCGCCGCGATCGGTGCCAGGATCGAAAGGGCGATTGCCGCGACCATCAAAATGACACCGAGTTGTCCTTTGTCACTATCCCTATTTTTACCGCCGAAAAAAGCCCAGTGACGGAACCAATCCGCCAGAAGGGTGATGAAGCCTACCAACACGACCACGACCGTCGAAAGCAAGATGTCACGGTTGCCGATATGCGAAAGTTCATGCGCGATCACGCCCTCGAGTTCGATTTTTTCAAGCCTGTTTATTATTCCGGTCGTGAGGCATATCACCCCGTGCTCCGGGTCGCGCCCCGTCGCAAAAGCGTTCATCGCACTGTCTTCGATGATATAAATTTTCGGCACCGGAAGACCCGCCGTGATGCAAAGGTTTTCAACCATGTGATAAAGGTCCCTGCCCTGCTCGTGCGTCACCTCCTTGGCCCCGCTCATCGAAAGCACGATCTTGTCGCTCCACCAATACGATCCGACGCTCATGAGCGTCGAAAAAGCCACTGCCCCATAAAGAATTGCACTATTTCCCATTACCTGCGAAAAAACATATCCTATCCCGATCACGAAAACCAAAAAACCCGTGATGTAAACCCAGGTCAGTCTCGTGTTTCTGTCAGCTTGGTTGTATATAGTCATTGATGTAATGCTAATCTGCGAATAAATGCTAATCCGCAAATTGCGAATAATGCAATTGGTGATTTTATAATATCTTGAGCTCGGAAACGATCTTATTCAGGTCGTTTTCAGCTTCCCTGTTATTCTGATTGTAGTATACGACCCTGAGGCAATAATTATTTCCCTCCCTTTCCCAATATATCTTACTATAAGCCAGTCCCGATTCCTCCTTCCTTTTTCCGGTCCTTACCAAATCCTTTCCACTCACTTCCTCCTTTCTCAGGGTATCGGCTTTCAGGCCGGATTCATTGGCGGCAAATTCCACCAAGGAAAGACCATTCGGATTCTCCAATTTGTCCAACTGTATGATAGCCGCCAGGGATTCGTTCGCACTACGCTGGCTGTTATATCTTTTTATTTCAAACAAGTGGTTGCTACTATCTCCCATTATCCAATCTTCCGGATGCGCTATCTCGAAGCCGTTTTCCAAATCCCGATGCAACATCCAGTTTTTTATGCCTTTCTCGGGATCGTTAAAAACGTTGCCCTGGATAGTTCTGGCAGCCAACTTGATGTTTTGCGTGACATGGACGTTAGCCACGTCATTTATCCTGGTAAGATCGACAAAGAGATAGATCGCATACATCCCAGCTACGGCGGAAAAAAGTATGATTATGATAATCGATACGAGCGGCAGGGAGTCGCGAAAAGCGACCGACTTGCTCCGAAGATAGAGCTCGACCTTTTCCCTTTTTTCCTCCTTCTCCCTTTTTTCCAGCTCTTTAAGTTCATGGAAGAACGTTTGCCTCATTTCTTGCTTGCCCTATGAAATCCGCAAAGCGGTGCGGCCTAACCGCAATTTCATTGGGGACATTTTTATTTTTTAGAATTCCACTTTCACGTTTTCTTTTTCAACTTCATCAGCTTCAAAAAACTCCCTCTTGGCAAAGTTAAGCTTGCTTGCGATCAGGTTATTTGGGAACACTTCGATCTTCGTGTTGAAATCGCGCACGTTCCCGTTATAAAACCTTCTAGAAGCTTGGATCTTGTTCTCGGTGTCGGAAAGCTCCTTTTGGAGTTCAAGGAAATTCTGATTGGCCTTGAGGTCCGGGTAGTTCTCAGCCACCGCAAAAACGGATTTCAGGGCTCCTGTGAGCATGTTCTCGGCCTGCTCATGTTCCGCTACGCTTCCGGCATTGATTGCTTTGGCGCGCGCCTCAGTCACTTTTTCCAAAAGTTCTTTCTCGTGCGTAGCATAACCCTTGACCGTGCTTATCAAATTAGGGATCAAATCGTATCTCCTTTTAAGTTGCACGTCGATATCGCTCCAAGCCTCGTCGACCCTGTTTCTGAGCCTGATAAGGCCGTTGTACACACCGATAAGCCAAACGATGACCAGTGCTAGCGCGATGATTAAAATCAGTCCTGTGCTCATTTTTTTGCACATATCCGACCCTGCCGGGACGATATGCAGGTTAATTCTTAATTTACAGCTTAATTATAATACAAACGTGGGTTTACTCCAAAACATAGGAACTATTTTTTCCAACGCCAGGATATGCTAGAATAAAACTAGCTTTAATCTTAACTTTAAAAAATATGTCGCTTTTGGAACCGTATTACATCCTAATCGTTCCCATGGTTGTCGGAGGGATCACCCAGATTACGAAATACGCCTTCTACACCTTGCGCCACGGCTGGGACATCCGCTACATCATGACTCACGGCCACATGCCGTCCGCCCACACCGCCTTCATCATTTCATTGGCAGCCTCGGTCGGATATTACTCCGGTATCACCTCGGGAGCCTTCACTGTCGCGGTCGCATTGGCCATCATAGTCATCGACGACGCAGCCAGACTCAGGGTATACATGGGAGACCAAGGCAGATACCTCAACATGCTGGTGCGCCAGCTGGACATCGAGGAGAAATTCCCCCGCCTCAAAGAAAGAATGGGTCACAGGATCAGCGAAGTGATTGTCGGAGCCGCCTATGGACTACTTCTCACTTACCTGCTCATATATCTTTTGAAATAAAAGACAAACAAAAAACCGCTGCCTTGGCAGCGGTTTTTTGTTTTATATTCAAGACATCTTTCCAAGTTCTTCCAAGATAACCTGTTTGTCGTTCCAAGTGATCCTCTCGTTTCCGATCGCCATAACCTCTTCCGCTCCTTTACCGGTAACCACGACGATGTCGCCCGCTTTGGCCAGTTCCAGCGCCTTGCGGATGGCTTCGCGCCTATCCATGATCTTCCAACAATTTTCTCCTTCGATCTTCGGCGCGATTTTTTTCAATTTCGCCAGTTTTTCAACGTCTTCCGCGTCCAAGGAAGAAGCATAGTCATATTCAGCTCCCCTGACCACTCCAGCGAAAACTTCGTCAATTATCCTTTGTGGGTCTTCAAAGTAAGGGTCCTCGTTCGTGATTATCACAAAGTCAGCATGCTCGGAAACGATTTTCCCCATAAGCGGCCTCTTGCCGCGATCGCGCTCCCCACATGAACCCAAAACGGCGACGACTTTCGAGTCTTCCCCTTTCCGCATATTTTCAATTATGAAATATAATTTTTCCAAAGAATCTGGCGTTACCGCATAATCAATCACGACATCTATTCCTTTGTCGTTCGCCACGCGGTCCATCCTGCCGGAAACTCCCTTGATTTCCTCCAGGGCACTGGCTGAAGTTTCCAGGCTTATTCCTTCCGAAAGAGCCACTCCGGCAGCCGCCAAAGCGTTCTCGATGTTATATTTTCCTGGCATATGCAACAAGAAGCTTGTCTCCCCCACCCTATACCTCGTCTCATGGCTGCCAAGTTCGATTTCCTCCGCGACCAGCTTCCGGCAGCCGAGATCAGCCGCGCCAGATCCGGCAGGATGAGTGGAGTAACATATTTTTTCAGCCTCGAAATTCAAAAATTCCTGCGGGTTTTCCATGTCCAAATTTACGATCAGGACCCCTTTGTTTTTCGCGGTTATCTTAAAAAGCTTGGATTTGGCTTTTCTATATTTTTCCATCGTCCTGTGGTAATCCAAGTGTTCGCGCGTGACATTCGTAATCACAGCCGTACGATATTTCACCCCCCAAACCCGAAACTGATGCAAAGAGTGCGAGGAAGTCTCCAAAACCAGATATTCGCATCCGGCTTGGACCGCTTTGGCGATAAATTTCTGGGTCGCGAACGGCGAAAGCGTGGTATATTTGGTTTTATTGATCCACTCCTTTTCTCCGAGCTTGAAATTGATCGTCGAAGCCATGGCGACTTTTTTTCCGGATTTTTCCAAAATTCTCACGATCATCTGCACGGTCGTCGTCTTGCCGTTCGTTCCCGTAACCCCGATAACTTTCAGTTTTTTAGATGGAAAACCGTAAATCAAATTGGCCAAGATAGCTTGGAAAAGATGGTAGATGTTTTTTATCCATTGTGGCACTAAAGATTTCAAGTAATGCATAATGATTTCTAATTACTCCAATTAACCTAATTTCTAAACAATCCTCAAATTAAAAAATATTTTAGGTCAATTAGAACAATTAGGTCTATTTATTTCCTTATTTTTCTCAAAAACTCTTTTGCCTTCTGCAATCCTCTATAAAGATTATACTTCCAGCAGTTGACGACTATATCATAGCTCCCTGGAAAGACAAGGGGTTCGGTTCTAGGAGAAAACCCGGTCTTGAATCTTGTAATTCCCTGCCAGGAACCGGCTTCTCCAGTTTTGATCCCTCCGAAATCATAGTATTTGCATCCTTTTTCTTTCGCATCCGACATCTGCTTCCATTGCAAAAGATACGGAGCCATCACGTCGCGGTTTTCATTGGAAGATGCCCCGTGGAGGTATATCGCCGTATCCTCGAAAAACACGACCAGATTGGCAGCGATGATCTTTCCTTGATACTCCGCCACGTAAATCCTGAAAATGTCCTCCGGGAAAATTTCCGCCATCTTGCGGTAATGTTCGTCCGGATGCGTGACGATCCCATCCCTTTCCGCTGTCTCCCTGTTGAGTTTTAAAAATTCTTCGAGATATCTTTCCCTGTCGATAACAGATTGCGGGCAGCTTATGACCACACCTTTTTTCTCCGCCAGCCTTATGTTGTAACGGGTTTTTGATTTCATTTCCGAAAGCAGTTCCTGCTCTGATTTGGAGATATCGACAACGAAGATTTCTTTCGGCTGCATGTCATGCGGGGCTTTTTTAAGGGGAACCTTTTTTTCCTTGGACATTTTCAAAATGGCCTCCTTGATCAGATTCAAATCCTTGTCGCTCCTGGGATCGAAACGCACCCAACCGGCCCCGTTATCCTTGGCCAACCAAACAAGATAGGCCAGCGCTTTTTTCGTGTCGTCCACCCTGGTCAAATTGACCTCCTTGCGTCCCCTGATAACCGGACCCCTTGGTATGTAGAAATATTTTCCCACCACGGGAAGCATATGTTCGATGATATTGGCCCAAAATTTAAAAACCACGTCCTTGTCCTTGGCTTTGGAAATTTCCTCAAAATGATGGGTCTTTTTTCCTTCACTCTCCTGAAAAGCGCGCCACTGCTCGGATTGCAAAAAAGCCTCTTTATAAAAGGTTTCCAAAAAATCGCTTAATTTAGTCGTTTTTTCCATAACCCTATCTTACCAGAATTTTCCCAATAAAAAAACCGGGTACCAATGCCCGGTTATAGTGCATCTTTGGTCACTGCTTAATCCTTAATACAACGAACGGAAATTCCGGTGGCACGGTAATTCGTAGATGTAGGATTGGCAAGCGCGCCACTCAATACCAAGCAATGTGCCGGATCGCCGCTTACTGCACTCGTAGCATAATAGCCATTAGTTCCTACGGCAGCAGTGACATCATCGTAACGACGTAGCCCGGCCGTGGTAAGCTTCAAGGATGAAGCAAATGCGGAATCCCTATTTGTTATATTTTCCGCTGACGGATCAATGAGCTCTTGCCAATCCGAAACATCTGGAATACGAAATCCCGGGGGACAAGGGTTATTTGGTGCTGAAACTCCATCCCAAAGATTATTAACAAGGAGAGTGCGCCAATTGAAAGGAGTGATTCCATGCTTAATGAACTTTCCATTATTAGCTATTCCGCCTGTATCAGCAGGATCATCTACGTCGTTGGTGGAGCTTCGATTGGTATCAGAAGGAGTGTTTATTGAGAGCTGATGGCCATCGGCTTTGCGCCCCCATTGAAAATACCATCCATATCCATCAGGATCAGCATATCCGGTCAATGTGCTTGGTTCAACCGTTACCCCGAGATTTCTGTCCAACCAGCAACTATCATCGGCGGCCCTTACTAGTCCATATTCCAAACCATCATGAGTTACGGTGCCGGAACAATCATCAGGCCCCTCGACACTAACCGCCACCGCCCTCACCGTTCCGCCGAATTCGCCTACTGACTTTATGTAGTCCAAATTCTTAATGGTCGATTCGGCAGCGGAGCAATCAGTAATCAGGATATCCCCCGCCTTATAGAAGCTCACTGTCGTTTTGACTCCCGCCGCTGATGTTTCCGTGTAAGTCGTTTCAGGAGGGATACAGAGTCCTGCCTCGGAGAGGGTCGCCGTTTCACTTCCGTTGACTATGTATGCATTTATGACATCGAGGACTTTCTCCACTCCAGTATCGGCGGCCTGGAAAGCCGTAACCGATTTGGTCGTGTCATTGCTGGTCTTCTGATCGATTACGGAAGCGGAAAAAGATCCTGCCGCGATCACGATCATGATCGAAAGCATGATGAGAGCATAGACGAGCGCAGAACCCTTTTGTTTTTTTGTTTGCATATATTTTATAAGAAGAAATCTTCCTTGATTATACCACGAAAAAATCCGCCTGCTAAGGCGGATCAAGATGCAAATCTCAAGAACTTCAACGGCAAGACCTTGCTTATTTTTTCTTGCCCATACTCCTGAGCGCTAATTTAACGCGTTCGCCGACATCGGAAATATCTTTCGAAAAGGCTTTCAGCGCGTCGCGCGATTCGGAAACCGAATAGCCCATCGCCACCAAGGCTTCCAGAGCGTCGGAGTCCGAAGTGACCTCGTGCTTTTCATGCACCGGAAGATCCCCGATTTTGTTTTTAAGCTCCAAAATTACCCGACCGGCGGTTTTCTTGCCCACTCCCGAAACTTTAGTCAGGATCGACGCATCCTCGTTAGCTACTGCGGTCCTGATGGTCTTGGGATCCGCTATTGTAAGAATCCCCAATCCCGCTTTAGGACCGATGCCGGAAACGGAAATGAGGAGTTCGAACATCTCCAACTCATCCAGAGAAAGAAATCCGTATAGAGCCAAGATATCCTCCCTGACATGGGTGTGGATGTAAAATTCAACCTCTTCCATGCCCGCTATTTTTCCCATCGCATATGAGGTGACGAATACCTTATACCCGATTCCCCCGACCTCTACCACGACGTAAGATTCCTTGATGAAATCTATTTTTCCTTTCAGTTTCGCAATCATTGTGGAATCCCGAAATCCCAAAGTATTCCTACTTTACGGACTTAACGTATTTTATTTACCCTGTTAAATCGCACTAGAGCGTGACTGACTTGCTGTCCTGAGTCTCGTTCCCATTTTTGTCCCGAAGGATCACCTTCACGTCCACGCTCTCCCCTACCTTGTCAGCAGGTATAGAATAGTTGGCCTTGCTTCCGCTTGAGGATATGGCGTTTCCATCCACTGAAAACCTGATGCTTTCAGTTCCATATGGCGCATCAGCATTTGCCGAAACCGAAAGCTCCGTGTCCGATTTGGATATGGAAAGGGAGACCTTGGGCAAATTTTCACTGAAATCGTCCTGACTGCATTTATCCTTCGGAGCTTCCCCGAAAACGACATCCTTCTCCTTTTTGTTATTTTCACTATACCACTCCTCCACGCCTTTTTCCCAATTCTTGTATTGGGCGTCATCCTTGGGGTTTTTCGGATATTCTCCCAGAGGATCTTTCAAATTGACATAGTAGAGTATGTTATGCACATTCGCAAAATCTATTTTCTCCACGTCGTCCGACGGACAGTATTCGTTCGCCAAGCAATATTTCTCGTCGCTGTCCGGGATTTCGCAAACTTTCACATCCTTTTCCACAGCCAATTCTCCATTTAAAACAGGTTTTTCAATCTTTTCTTTTTCATATTTAGGAAATTCTTCTTTGGCATAATTTTTGAGGACCTGGTCAAGATAGCTCCTCCAAATCGGAGCAGCGATAATGGAGCCATCAGCTCCCGGCTTCATTGCGGTGTTGTCATTGTTCCCCGCCCAAACGCCCACGGCGATTCCCGGCGTATATCCCATCACCCAACCGTCGCGGAATTCGTTCGTTGTTCCGGTCTTGGCTGCTACCTGGCGGTCATCGAAACGAAGTAGATTGTTCGAACCGAAAACCGGAGCTCTGTATTCATTAGTTGAAAGCACATGACTCAGCATGGCGACATATTTTTCCTCCACGATCCTTTCACCCTGGGAGTCTTTATATTCCTCCAAAACCTCCCCTTTGCTGTCCTCAATCCTTAGAATTGAGGATTTTTCCTTGCGCACTCCATTGTTAGCGATCGTCGCGAACGCGCTCACGTGATCCAAGAGTTTGACCTCTCCTCCTCCCAAAACCAATGATAAACCATATCTGTCAGGCTGGTTGAGTCCGGTGATACCAAGCCTTTTGGCCATCATAATCGAGTCCTTCACGCCCGCAAGATACAAGGTTTTTACGGCAGGGATATTCAGAGATTGAGGCAAGGCCTCTTTCATTTTGATAGGTCCCCTGAAATTCCCATCATAGTTTTGCGGTTTATAATCCTGATCGCCGGTGCCGAAATTGGTCTCAACGTCAAACAGCGTCGTTTCCGGAGAATAACCTTTCGTGAAAGCTGTCAGATATACATATGGCTTCACGGACGATCCAGGCTGGCGGTCGCGAATCGCGACGTTCACCTGACCGTCAATGGATTTATCGAAATAATCCTTGCTTCCCACCATCGTCAGAATCTGTCCGGTTTTGGGATCGATAGCGACCAGCGCCGCATTGGAAGCGTTCCAAGCTTTCATATTCTTTTCCGCTCCTTCGAAAACGGCTTTTTCCGCAATCTGTTGCTTGTCCCAATCGAGGGTCGTGTAAACCTTCAAGCCGCCTTTTTCCAAAACATCCTGGCCATATTTCCCTTCCAGATATTCCTTCACATACATCACGAAATGGGGAGCCTTGATATTCTCCCTCTTGGCAGTAACTTTGGCCAGAACGTCCACTCCTTTGGCGGCCTCGGCCTGCTCCTTCGTTATATAGCCTAGATTGGCCATCTTATCCAAAGCGAATTCCTGTCTGGCCTTGAGGATTTCAGTCCTTGAACCATATGGAGAATATCTCGATGGCGCCTGTGGAAGAGAAGCCAACAGGGCCGACTCGTCCAAAGTAAGCTCTTTGGCGGGTTTGTTGAAAAAAGTCTGCGCCGCCGACTCTATACCATAAGCATTAGATCCATATGGGATTTCATTAAGATACATCTCCAAGATCTCATCCTTGGAAAATTTCTGTTCGATTTCAATCGAAAGAATCGCTTCTTTTATCTTCCTAGTCAGGGCCTTTTCCGAGGTCAAAAGGGAATTTTTGACGAACTGTTGGGTGATCGTGGACCCTCCCTGCGCCCTTTCCCCGCTTATCACATCCTTAAGCACTGCCCTTATGATGGAAGTTACTTTTATTCCGTGATGTTTATAGAAATCCTGGTCCTCCAGGGAAATGGTCGCGAATTTGGCGGTATCAGGAATGTCTTTGAGAGCCACCAAAGTCCTCTTCTCCTCTCCATGGATTTCATAGAGCAGGTTTTGTCCGGTGCGGTCGTATATCTTAGTAGACTCAGCCACCACACGCTTGTTCACCTTGCCTGGACTCGGAAGATCCTTGGCAAAATAGATGAAAACGCCGGCTACAGCCAAAAATCCGATTCCAGCCAAAACCCCGAATATTTTTCCGATCTTTTTCCAATCAAGGGATTCGTCAGTTCTCTTAAAGCTTCTTGGTATCAAATTGATTTTCATTTTTTATTGATAAAATATTATCCTCATTGGGATTATAGCTAATTTTGGCCAGATAATCCAAAGGACCTTGAGAGATTCAAGGCAGGTATATTATACACGAATGTTTTTATTTTTCAAGCGTTTAAGACTATCCGGACTATGTCAGCAACAATGGGTTATGAATTTTCTTTCAAAATCTCCATCTGGTGCTTCTTTTCCCCGTTGCTATATTCGCCTACGATGGAATGTTTTCCGAAACCGCTTTTCTCATAGAAAATTCTCAGATCGTTCGAATCGCGATAATGGATGATGGCTTTCTTAAAAAGTCCGCTCTCAAAGGCCTGCGCCAAAAACATCCGTATCAAGCCGCCTCCGTGTCCTCCTCCCCTGAGACTGGGATCTACATACAGAGCGCAAAGCGTCATCGAGTCCTCATCGTCGCGATGGATTTTCCCCAGGGCGAATCCCAGGATTTCTTTTTTATTTTTTGCCAAAAAGCACACCCCTTTGTTTTTTTTCCGAAAAAAAGAATCCAGATAATCCGCGCTCCACTGGGATTTCGGGAAACTGGAATTATAAAAACTCAGGAGCTTTTCTTTCGTTTCCCTTCTGGGTTTTTTTATACGTGTTGTCTTGATACGCATTTCCATGCGATTCGAAGTTTTTCCCTTATTTTTTTCCTAAAATTTCCTCGTAAAGTTCCAGGTATTTTTTCGCCATGACCAAGCTGTCGAAATTTTCTTCGGCATACTTCCTGCATTCTTTCCTGTCGAACCTGTCCGTGTTTTTTGCGGCTTCCACAAGCTTTTCCAAATCATCGGAAAGGAATGCGACTTTTTCATTTCTCAAGATTTCCGGCAAAGGATCCGTAGTCGTTCCGATGACAGGAGTTCCGCAAGCAAGCGCTTCTGCGGCCACCATTCCGAAAACCTCCGGTCTTTTAATCGGAAAAAGAAGCGCTTCGGCTCCTCTGAGATAATCGTATATCTCACTATGGGAAACCTCGCCCTTATATATAATATTCTCCTCATCGAGAAAAGGGCTTATTTTTTCATCAAAAAATACTTGTCTTTCTTCCGAATTCCCCTTTCTTCCGAAAATAAGAAGTTTCTTTTGGGCTTTTTTAGCTATTTCAATCGCTGTGTCCACGCCTTTTTGATCAGCAAGCCTTCCCACAAACATCAAGTAACCGCCTTTATCCAAAGAATGCTCTATTTTCCCTGTCGGAACCCCGTTATGAATAACTTCTGAAACCTCCATTCCCCTTTTCTGGCTTTCGGACAAAGCGACCGTATAAGCCCCGGTTTCCTTTATCTGCTCCAGCGCTTCTTTCGAAAACCTGTTATGAAAAGAAATGACGCATGGCTTATCAAGATTCTCCGCTACCGCATATGCATATTTATGGGAATGGAGATGTATGATGTCGAAATCCTGTTGATGTTTCAAAATTTTCACCTGGGCCGATATCCTATAATTTCTGATTATGCCCGATTCCATATCGCTCATTCCATCCATATTCCAAAGGCTTTTCTTCAAGGAGCGGATGTGCTTGGCTTTCGTTTTCCAATCGGCCGGAGCGAACAAGGTGACATCGACTCCCAATTCCAAAAGGGCGTCGGTCAGATTCTGGGTGACGACTTCCGGTCCGCCGATATCCCCGAAAGACGGGGCTATCATGGCCACCTTGATTCTTTTTTTGAAAATATTCATCCTCTATTTTTTATTATGCGAGTGAAGCCAAATCATTGAAATTCTGTTCCCAAAGCTGTTCGTCTCCGAATTCTTTGAGGAGGTCCACTCCGGGAGTGGTGTTCATTTCGATCAAAAGAGGCTCACCCTCTTTCGTGAACATGAAATCCA